>NZ_RWIV01000001.1:2765000-3065000 GCF_003944835.1 Bacillus sp. HMF5848 | reverse complement strand
AGGGCGTTTAGATTCAACTAATATAGTTGAACCACTAGTGTCTGTTATTACTTCTATTGGCTTTGATCATATGGCAATCCTAGGTGATTCACTTGAGCAAATTGCATTTGAAAAAGCTGGAATAATAAAAAAAGGTACCCCTGTTGTAGTTGGAGTAGATCAAGAAGAAGCTCTGACTGTCATTAAAAAGCAAGCAATTCCTTCACAAGCCGACATTTTAGTTTTAAACACGGAAGCGATTATTAACGATCATGAAGTAAAAGCGAGCGGGGAACTATTTACATTAACAACTCCACTTAAAAAATATAAACAGCTTGATATATCTATGAATGGATTCCACCAAGTTCGCAATGCCTCCATTGCTGTTATGGCTGTCGAGCAATTACATAATCAAGGTGCACTAACTATCGATGATGTATCTTTACGGAATGGATTACATAAGGCAAATTGGCAGGGGCGGTATGAAATATTGCAATCCTCACCTCCTATTATAATTGATGGCGCTCACAACCCTGAGGGAGTAGCCAGTTTACTTGCTACACTTGAGGCACATATTCCGCATAAAAGATGGCATTTTATTATCGCAGTCTTAAATGATAAAAAGTTAGAAAATATGTTAAACTCGATTTCATCAAAAGCTAGCTCTGTCTCTTGCACAACATTTAATTTTCCTAGAGCATGTCAAGCCGAGGAATTAGCTGAACTTATTCATCATGATAATAAGCAAATCTTTGATGATTGGCGCCATGCTATTGATGAAAACATCCGACAATTATCGGAGGAGGACGCGTTAATTATAACCGGTTCGCTTTATTTTCTATCAGATGTTAGAAAATATGTTCTAGAAAGTCTGTGACATTATCTGATAATATATTAATTATATGCTTACAGAACAATGAACAAATGGAGGGGAA
Organism: Bacillus sp. HMF5848; assembly: GCF_003944835.1. GTDB lineage: Bacteria > Bacillota > Bacilli > Bacillales > HMF5848 > HMF5848. The sequence goes on along the minus strand of NZ_RWIV01000001.1, from coordinate 3,064,086 downwards.
GCAATGGTAACAAGAAGATTTCAAATCTACTTATATGTTCTGTATCTTTTACTTGCGCCTGTTGTTTTATATTATGTATACATACAAGACAATAATCTTCAGCAGTTAGCAACGCTTGATTATGTACTGTTTACCATTATCATGGTTGTTGTTTCCCTTTTTCCAATTGTTATAAATGGAACCCCTATTCTGTTTGCTCATGGCGTGTCTTTAGTTATTTTTCTTACATATGGTCTATTGGCAGAAATTATTGCGATGCAGGTTACGGTTGTGTTATTAATGCTTCGCTTACGAGTTTCTAAGTCCGAAAGCTATCGTTTACCGCTAAACCTTCTCATCTTTCTAATAGGGTCATTAGTAAGCGGATTAGCATATTACAGTCTTGGTGGCACGCACAGCATTAGTCAACCCCTTACTTTTACGGGCTTTTTTATTCCTGTCGTCGCGTATGTTGTCGCTAAATATGTGAGCAATACAACAATCGTGTTAATCACAAAAAGGCTACTAATGAATGAAAAAATGAAATATTTTACAAGGGAAACGCTATGGGATGTTGTATCCGAACTTGTCGTTTTTCCTTTAGGGCTCATATTATTTATATTATATTATGAAGTTGGTAGAGAAGCTTTAATATATATTGGTGGTATTTTAATTATACTATCAGCTGTATTACAAATGTTTTATAAAAGCCAACAAGTGAATTACTATTTGCAAAAAGCTAGTGAAATAGGCCATCAATTAGCTGAGCGACTTGATGTTGAGAAAGTTATTGATTTATTCACTGAGAAAATTTTTGATATGCTACCGATTGAACATTCTTTTATTTTTGATGTTGATGAGAATGATAATTTAATATTAATTCAATATGTGAAAAATGGTAAAAAGAGAGATCATAAGATAGATTTTGAGGAAATCCCTTCAGGAGAAGGCATTGTCTACAAGGCATTCCAAACAAAGGCTGTTGTGTTGTATGATTCGCAAGAGCATTGGGATATAGTTACATCGCAATATATACCTAAAACGTGTCAAAGTGTACTAGCAGTTCCTATTATGCGTCATAGCTATGTCGCTGGCGTGCTTGTAGTTACCTCGCGCAAAAAAAGAGCTTTTGAAAAATACCAGCTTATGATAATGGATATTTTATCATCTTACCTAGCGGTTGCTGCTGAAAATGCAAGACACTATGAAGAAACTAAAAAAAGAAGTGAGCATTGTGCGCTAACAAACTTATACAACTATTATTATTTTGAAACAGTACTAGAAAAGCAGTTTAATAGACTACAGTATTCTAAAGAAATAAATAATCTCTCGCTCATTTTACTTGACATAGATCACTTTAAGAGGGTCAATGATACATATGGCCATCAAAGTGGGAATGTAGTTTTATGTGAAATTGCAAAATGTTTAAAGCAAGAGATTGGGGACAGAGGTATTGTTGCAAGATATGGTGGAGAGGAATTTGTAATCTTACTCCCTGATGTAGATTGGAAACAATGCTATCAGTATGCTGAGTGTATTCGACTAGCTATTGCTAATACACCTTTTCCACTTCAAAATGATTTAAGCGATAAGACCGACACACAAAGTGTGTCTGTAACGGTTAGTATTGGAATCGCAACAGCACCAGAGGATGCTGACGATGCACAATCACTTGTACGCCATGCAGATAGAGCGATGTATGTAGGTGCTAAACAAGCTGGACGTAACCGCGTAGCAGAATACTTAAAGTAATTGGATGCATGGGGACGGTTCTCATGCATCCATTTTTGATGGATGAAAATAGCCTTCTTAAAATAAATTAACGAAAAAAAGGATGTCTATGTCGAAAACCTCGACGTAGTCATCCTTTTCTTTTCTTATTTATTTCATTTCGTTATCCTGTATCTCATTAGTTTGATCTTCAGGTATTTCAATATCACTGTCTTTACCTATTTGTTCTTCAGCAATTACATCGTCTTCAAGTACTACTTCTTCCGTACTTTCATGTATGATCGTAAATTTAGCGAAAGATTCTCTTAATAGATTCGCAGTGTGAGACAATTCATTTGCAGAAGCAGAGAGCTCTTGGATAGTAGCGTTTTGTTCTTCAGTAGTTGCCGAAACTTGTTCCAAACTACTAGCGGATTGTTTGGATACGTCTTGAATGTCACGGGCAGCTAAAAGCATCGATTGCATCTTATCTTTTGTTGTTTCAACAGAATGCTGTACTACGTCGGCTTGCTCTTTAACTTGATGCATAGATCCTGCAATTTGATCAAAAATAGTTCCTACATTATTTACTAATTCAGATCCTTTTGCAACTGCCACTGAGTTATCTTTCATGACAGTTACCGCTGTTGCTGTTTCTTTTTGTGTTGATTTAAGGATTGTAGCAATATTACCAGCTGCACCTGCTGTTTGTTCAGCAAGCTTACGAACCTCAGCCGCTACAACACCAAAGCCTTTGCCATGCTCTCCGGCACGAGCAGCCTCAATAGCAGCGTTAAGCGCTAGTAAATTTGTTTGCTCAGAAATATCAGTAATAAGAGTAACAATTTGTTGAATTTCTTTAGACTGACTGTCCAACGTTTGAATAACTTCTCCTAAATTTTGAACCTTCACATTAATATTTTTCATGTGATTAATTACATCACGAACATGAGAGTGTCCTTCTTCAACTTGAGTCGTTGTATTCATTGTGATATGCATAGCATCCTTCATGCTACCAGAAACACTCTCAAGCTGAGATGATATATCATTTACAGACATGTTAGTTGCTTCAGCCAGCTGTGTTTGTTGTTCAGCCCCAGACGCAACGTGCATGATTGCTTCTGTAATTTCTGTGTTAACCTGTGACGTAACTTCCGCATTTTGATTTAATGTTTGTGACATATCATTTACATTGTCAGCTAGTGTCATAATTCGCTGAATGGATGTTTGAAGCTCGTCTTGTAAACTATTCATAGCCGTCGAAACTTGTCCAATTTCATCATGTGACTTGTCTTGCAAATGAGTGACTGTCAAATTTCCGCTTGCTAGTTCATTGCAGTGAGCAACAACTTTTTTGAAGCGTTTGCTGATCCCTTTACTTACAACCCATTGAGTTAAGATTGATAATAAGAACGCAGCAGCGAGAATAATGAATGCATTTCTGATCATGTCTTCTGTTGATTGCTCCATCCCTTTAACAAGGGCTTCTCGTTCGCTTATTACGATGTCACGCAGTTCATTTAAACGAACCACGTTTACGTCACGAAGAGCATTGATTTTATTTTGTAAAGAAATAACTTCATAAATACTTAAACTGTCACCCTTAGCGCGTTTACTCGCAACTGTTGAACGAACAGGGTCCTCAAATTTTTTATTTAAGTCAGCGTTCACTATTGTAACAACTTTATATAGATCCTTTGCACGATCTGTCGTTAAGTGCTGTTCAAGCTTCTCAGCATGACTTACAAATTGTTTGTCCATTTCTTCGAAAGCTTCAATTGTTTCAGGCTTTGGTTCTGCCATATAATCAATGGCCAAAACGAACTTTTGGCGGAATAAAGATCCCATTTCCGAAATCATAATAGCAGCATCACTTTTATTGTCGATCTTTTCTTGTTCTTCCATTAGCTGAAAAATAGTATTTGTCATAAATACAAACACAGCGATGAAGATAATCATCGTAAAAGCGAAGACAGTAGCATATTTTCGCCCAATCGATAACCTATTAAATAGATTCATAGTCGTACACCTCGTATGTATGAATTTTGTATTGCATTATGACTCAAAACAAGCAACAGGTATTGAAAGCGCAAGCGATTGCACGCCTATTTGCTATATAAAAGCAAGTCTTTCGAAATACCAAAATTTAGCACCTTTGGAGTGTAATTACAGGTTGTCAAGTTTCTATATGTTTATTGTATTTCAATAGGTTTTAAATGTAAATATAGTATTAAGAAAACGTTAACAAAATGTTGTAAAATGTCGAAAAAAAGCCACCGAGATGGCAGCTTCTTAGTTTAAAATACTTTTTGCTATTGTGATAATTTCTTCTTTGATCACCTTTTCTGTGAGAGATGGATTTCTGTAGGTGATGTAGTATTCTAGTTTGTTGTCACTGAAGATAAGAATCCAAGCCGGTTTTTTAGGATCATCTTTTAAAAAACCTTTAATTAACGAGCCATTAATGTTATTAGTTATGCTTATTTGCTCAAAATTAGGACCTGAGACATTATAGCCTTGTGAAAAGTTTGAATACGTAATATAAAGTTTTGAATCTATCCCTAATACGTCTCCATTAACTTCAAACGATAAAGCAGCATGTTCTGAATTTTTGTCCGATAGCACGGAAATCACTTCAAAATTAGACTGTTTAAAGTTACTAGGTGTCTTAATATGGTATGGTAATAGAGTTAATACCTCATCTAACGTTGCGGGATGTGTTTCTTTAAACTCAGTAATATCAACAACTGCAAGGCTCGTATTATCTTGAATCGGATTTTTTTGGCTTAATACATAGGCAAATATACCAAATATAATAATGCCCATAATGCTTAATAGAATAACATATTTTATAGACTGTTTCATGGATTCACACCCTTTAAATAATGAGAAAATTTAACATATAGTCCTATTAGATTATTCAATTAATATGGTATACTAGTACTATATTATACTTCATTTCTTTAAATATCGACATAATTACTTAAATATACATAGTCTTTTAGGATTAAACCAAAAGGAGGAAGAGTTATGAGGCGGGTTTTGATAGGGATTTTATGTTTAGTAGTCATACTATCAACTAGTGGGAGTTATGTTCCAAATGTACAAGCTAACTCTGATACAAATTTAAATGATCCGTCATTAACATATAGTGTTTCGGCTAGTCCAAATGAATTCTTACTTGAAGATAACGGCAAAGCGCAAGGAAAATTAGATATTTCTATCAACCCACAGGGGTCTTTAAATGATCAAAAGCGAAATCCAGTAGATGTTGTGTTTGTGTTTGATAAGTCGGGATCAATGGATGATATTACTGACAATAGTATGCTAAGTGAAGTGCCGAAAACTAAAAGGGTTTGTTTTTGGTTTGTATGTTGGTACGAATATTCTGGAAAAGATGTGCAACGATATCTTAATGAAAATTCAAGTATAAATGAAGAATTCCAACGATTTGTAAAAGACTACCAAATAGAAAATGAAAATATATTAAAACAATTCGAACAATTCGCTACGATAACAAAGCTTGATAACGCTAAACAAGCTGTTATTGAAGCTGTTAACACATTAGGGAAAATCCAAGGTGATAACTTAACACTATTGCCTTTTGATGCAAATATTAGAGATCATTTTACTCTGGATGAGGGGGATATGACTCAATTATTTGGACTTGAACCGTATGGAAATACAAATTACACACAATCACTGGAAAAAGCTAGGGAATTATTAACTAATTCAAACAACTCAAAGCACATAATATTTTTAACAGATGGAGAACCTACGGTAACAATTGATAATAATGGAGATTATCTTGAACTTAATAAGGGAGAAATAAGCAAAAGCTCTCTAGTGGATTTCGCTAAAAATGAAGCTTCAAGAATTGCTAATGAAGGAATATCACTTGATGTAATTGGTTTCGGAACAGATGAGGATTTAGATATGAGCATTTTGAATAGCATTGTAAAGAAAACAGACCCTAATAAAAGTGCGATTCGTGGAACAGCTGCAAATCTTAACGAAGTATTTCGTGATATAGTAACGACTATTGACCAAGCTGCTATCACAGCTACTAAGGTGAAAATAAAATTACCGACAGGTGTTACTCTTCAGGAGGGAGCGAATGCTTCCATGGAGGGAGATTATGCTACCATTAGTGCGGGTTCATTCCAGTACTTATTTCAACAGAATGCTCCTTCCGCCGAATCATTCACACTACCACTAGTTTTTGAGGGACAAGGAATGTATGTTTTTGATGATATACAGTTAATTTACAATGATATCAATCTACGCGAAGTTAATCCGTTACCTCACGAGCCAGTAACAGTATATGTTAAACCAAAAGTTGCTCCAACTTTTTCTGGACAAGCTCAATATCAAGACAATGAAAAGGTTCAGTCTTTAGTAAAATACGGGAATACAAATGGAGATTCAAATCGTTTCTATGTTAATTATAATTTACAACCGGTAGAAGGTTATCTTGCCGAAGGAGATACAGGAACCATCTCTCAAATAAAGCTGACACAAATCATACCTGACGGCTTATCTGTATTACATGAGAATGACGATAATATTCGTGTTTATACTGACGAAGAAGGAAAGAAAGTTGAAATATTATTTAATGATATAACATATAGTAATGAACAATTTTCACTTAATAGTTTGACAAAACAATTATTTTTTCAAGCAGATTGGGCTATGACCCGAAAAGAGTTAGTTCCAGCAAAACTAGAATATGTTGACAGTAATTTTGGACAAAAAACAGTTATAATTAATGCGCCAGAGACAGGATATATCACATCAAAGGTAGTACTTCAAGATGTAGCAATTATTTACGAAGGAATTGAATCGGGTTTTATTTCGAAGCTAAAGGTAGACAGAATCATCAGTAAGATTCAATTAACAAACGCTACTGAGTTAATGACTTATCCTGTTAAGTCGATGCAATTTATTGATTCGAATCGTCAAAGAATAAAAGTGACTTATAGTAATGATAAAGAAGCCACATTGTATTTAGTTCCTGATATTGCAATGTTTGATTCAACAGGGACGCGTCTAAACAATAATGCTGAAACTACTAAAGAGTTTAGATTTAAACTCTCTAAACTAGTACCAGGCGACAATGTGACATATAAGTACAGGTTAAAAACAAACAATGCACAATCTGATTGGGTTTCCATGCAAGCGAATGATGAGATTTGGGTTACAGACCAAGGTATATCAAAAATTGAGGTGCAAGCTTCTGGTGGATTTGCAAAAGAAAACCAAATTATTAAGAAACAAATCACATATAAAAAGCCTGTAACATCAATTTCTATAACAACTTTGGAGTTAGAAGTTGGTAATATCTATGAGTTCGAGGCTGAAGTCCTCCCTAGCGATGCTTATGACAAATCTATAACTTGGTCATCAAGCGATTCCGACATTTTGTATCAAATCGGTGATTCATCAAGTTCTACATTTGAAGCAGTGCGTGAAGGGCGAGTTCGGTTAACAGTGTCTGCTCTTGACGGTAGTAACGTAACAAAAACCATTAATTTAGAGGTAATAGACCCGTATGTTCCTTTAGAACGGATAGCATTTAGAAATGATTCGTATAACTTACGTGTTGGTGCAGACTTATTTATTAATGATGAAATAATCTTTACACCAAGCAACGCTACGAACAAAGTGATTGTTGCTCAGGTTGATGATTATGTAAGATTAGAAAATGTGGATGGACAGTGGACTGCTTATGGAGAAGAACCTGGTTATGCAGTTTTAATCGTTTCCGCCACGGAAGCAGGCGTCACATTAGAGGCGAAAACCGTTATTAAAGTGATAAATGGTAATTCTGGTGGATCGGGTAACAATGGCGGTAACACGGGTGACGATTATAATTGGTAAAACAAAAGGCTACCGGTGATGGTAGCCTTTTCTGCGTCAATTAATAGTAACTTCGCCAACGATAAATCGTAATCGATCAACTTGAGGTAGTGCGTCAAGCTGACTTGTTAAGACACTCGAATCATGTATAATAGTAAATCTTGATTTTTTTCCTGTTTGGTCAATGGGTGATGGTTTTAGTAAAGTATATCCCTTGATAATGTTTCCACGTATTGCATTTATTTCTAAAGATTTTTTAGCGAAGACACCTCCATGTATAAAGAAGTTTGAACCTACTCCGTACATAATCGCACTTTTATCAGTATAAAAGAAAGCTTTTAGAGACGCAGGGCTATTATAATTAAATATGTCAGTGTCTTCGTCAGGGGGAGCAAAAGACGCAAATTCATTAATTCTTGTTACTACTACATCCTCTTTTGTGAGCAAAACAAGCTGCTTATCATCTAGACCAGCAATATTTGTATTAGATATAAATCCTTTTCCTTTGGCGAACATGACTGCATTAAAATTAACCTCATCATCTTCAACAACGGTTTCATCGTCGTTTCCAAGAATGTTAATGTTGCCTTCGACAATAGCTGTTCCATCATAAGAAATGGGAGCATGTTGCACTTGGAAAGTTAAATCTCCCTTTGTTATTATATTTCCTTTAATAGATACTTCTTTTTCAGAAACGATGGTTAAGTCCCCGTTTACGTAGATATTTTTATCAATATTAAAAGGAGTATAGCCACTAAAGAATTCAACAGATGGATGATCTATAACGATCCAATCTTCACTATTATGAAGTAAATCTGCCTCGTTAGTGATTATAATATTTGGTTCACTTCCATCTGTTACAACAGTAGCGTTGCTATCTAATGGTGATAATTGATCTTCTTTTTTATCATACGTTGCATCAAAATCAATCTCTACAAAGTCATTGCTATTCATCATAAAGGTAGGCCGATTGTTTTTATAAAAATAAGAACTATCTACTGGCTGTGAAAGCAGTCTGATTGCTTCATATCCAATTGGTGTATCAGTAGGTGAAGACCTTAATAATAAACGTTTTTGTACAAACGCTGAGCCATCAAATGCAGAGTAGGGAGTGGGCATAGTAGAAGCCCCACTATCATCCTTGTAATTAGCATAATTAGAAAGAGTCAGCACATTCGCATACATATTCCCTTGAATGTTTGCAGAACCGTTAATCGTTAAGTAGCCTTCATCGTCTTCTTTCCCAAACGAGCCTACTGCATATTCTAAAAAGCTTGGTGTAGGAGATAAAATGATTTGACGTGTTATTGTCTTGACTGCATCGTACTGATTATCACGTTGATCCTTTGCTTCATATTCGAGTTTATAGACACGACTGTAGTAATTGTGTTCGTAATTTGTACTGTCCTCTAGAAAGTCAGCTGTGATATCCGTTATCGTTAGTCCAACCGGATGATTGGATTTTAATTGGTTAACTACATCATTAAGCTTCACCTGATAAAGAGCTTTGTTATTATATATCTTTAAGTCTATATTATTAATCTCATTCTTAAACTCTAGTATAACTTTGTCCATGTTTTGCATAGCTGAGTATATAGCATCTGTAGTATCGTAGCGTATTTCTGTACGTTTAGCTCCGCCAATGCTCACAGATAATATCGTTAATCCAAGTGTCATGATGATGATTGTTACGAGCAATACAAGAAGTAGGCTAGATCCTCTTTCATTATTCATTGAATTCCTCCTAGTAGCCAAATTCACTAATAAACTCGATAGGTTCTACGTATAACATACTATTAGGATCATTATAACGACTATCACTAATAGAAAATTGTATCGTAATAATGCCTTGATTACAGTAAGATGCCATTGGATTAGAGCAAGTAAAATCTATTATTTTATTACTATTTATATTATTTACTACGATATGGTTGCTGTTAAGTATTTGATTGCTGTACGTGTTAGAAATATCTTTTGTTTGCACCACAATTTCCTCGCCTAACAAAGCACCGGTATCAGACAGCTTATTTTGTACATTTATTATGATACTAGCACTGATAGACTCATCAAATGTATTCTCTATTACTTCTTTTTGATTAATTGTTGTTGCTTTATAATTGAATAGTTTCAAACTAGACGAGTCGAGAACAATATGATCCGGATGGTTTTCGTACAGTACATTTAGCAGGTTAGCGACAATATAATCGGCTTCATCTCGAAGTTGAGCTTCAATGGCTATTTTTTTATAAACCTTTACGCCTGTTAAAAACGTTCCGTATATAGCTGACAATATGATGGAACTAACGGATAAGGCAACTAAAAGCTCGAGTAATGTAACCCCACTTTCATTTTTTATCCATTTACCTAATTGATTCATCAACTATCGTCCCCTCTAAAAGCACTGCTTTATTTCTATTTTCACTGTTTATTAATATAAACACATGTAAAAGCGACGTGCGAAATGATAGATTTGTGACATTTTGATTTGCTTCAAGGTTTTCTTTTAACAAAGATGGTAAATTTGGTGATGTGTTTAAAAGGTCATCAAGGTCAGATTGTTCCACACTCGGCATGATATAGATTTTTATGTCATCGTTAGTATATTGTTTGTTATTAATAATAGGGGTTAAAACAGCTTGACACCTTGCTGTATCGTCAAAAAGAAATACGTTATCAACATCACTTACACGTTCGTTATGATTCAATGGATTAATCGGCGATACGGTTACGGGACTGTTACATAAAGACATTGATAGTTCTACTAGAGGTTTGTTTGGATTTTTGGTTAGTTGGTATGTTACGTATCCTTCCATCTTCATAAAGCTTTGCTTTTGCATGTAGTTCATTACATTTTGTGCTAAATACACAGCTGTTGTTTTATCTTTATTTTGCGTGGTGTATTTATACGATTGTAGAAAAAAATTCATGCTACTTAATAATAGAATGGATAGAATTGCAAACGATATTAGTACCTCAAGAAGAGTGGCGCCATTTTGCTCAGAAATTTTAGATTTTAACATTACGTCCCCTTCTTTCAAAATAGATAACTTTATTATACAATATAAAATAGTCGGAGTTTGTCGTTTTTTATTGGAATTTGGCAATCTTTGCTTGTACATAATTACGTCCAACGAAAGAGGTGAATGAGTAATTTTGCAAACCATTACTTTTACATTATTGGCTGTTGTAATACTAGTACCCATTGTTCTTGCTCTACCACTTCGCTTAACTAAGAAAGGAAAACTATCAATAATAGGTGTTTCATTTCTTCTTGCTGTTGTAGGGTTAGTTGCTAACATTAGCTTACCTTTATGGCAAACCGGACTTATTCTTGTTTTATTAGCAATTGCCACAGCATATTTAATTGAAAAGAAAGTGGGACAATTAATTCTTGTTATGGAAGATGATACTACACAAATCAATGACTTAACGGACAAAGACCTTAATGAGGATACTCCTAATTCGACTATTCATGAAGAGTTAAGTACATCTTCAGAGGACGAAGAAGTTTATAAAGAAGTGGTAAGTGACGTTGTGCACGAACACGAAAAGCTTATTGAAACTGAAGATGAACAAGAAGATGAACAAAATCATGATAGAGATTGGACTATTTTACCTGATGTGTCAACAGATGATGACACGTTAGCAGTTTCAAACGAGCAGTATGAGAAAGATGAAGCTGAGGATACAGACGAGCTAGACGTGAATGTGTTAGAAACAGTGAATAAGTTAGATGAAAATGAATTAGATAATATGGACACGTTTGAAGACGATGTTGAAGAGGGATATGCGAAAGTTTTACAACAGCTTGATAACGAGTCTACCGAAGATATAGACAGTATAGATGATGAGGAATCTATTTCAACTCATGAAGCGGACCAAGACGAAGAAGACACATCAACACCTGAAACAGAGTTGGAAAGCTTGTTATTAATGGCTGAGGACGATGAGACTGATCTTGAAACCATGCAGCTTGAAGAAATAATTGATGCAGACAATGTTGCAGAACTAGATGAAGTGGCAGTATCAGTTGACGAGGAGCAAAGCGAATCTGAGATAGTTGATGAGGACTTAATAGACGTCGAGTCTGAGCTTGAAGCATTAGAGTCACTAGAAGCAACAATTAATAATAACGAAGAAGAAGTTGACGAAGTAAAAGACAAGATTTCTGTCGATGCGGAAGAACATGTGAATACAGAAATGTTATTGACGACAGACGATGAAGATATCGCTTTAAACGATAGCGAGCATGCTGAAGAATCTGATACATTCATCGATAGTAATGAGCCGAGTGAAGAGAGTGTTGACGATAATATAGATGATCAACAAATAGATGCTGTTCACCATGTTGTTAGTCAGCAAATGATTACACACTTATTATCGCAGTTACAAACTTATAAAAAGATTTTGCCAGGTGACCAGTATGAAGCCTTAATAAAAGATCATATGCGTCCAAATTTACGTAAACAGGATCAGTATGCTTTTACTAGCTTCTTAGTTCAATACTATATTAGCACTAAAAAATATGACAAGCTTATTGAGCTACTTACACAAATTGAAAAGGATTTCACAGAATTTCCAATAATTCAGCAGGAAATTGAATTTTTATTAGCGAAATACCGTAAAATTTAAGTCAACATTTGTCATATCGTGTTACAATATTATGTATCGTGTAGTTTCGTGAAAAAATTAATTAGGTGTGGTGAATGGAATGAAAAAGAGTACACAAATAGTTGGCCTGCCCATTATTAGTATTGCTGCAGGTACACAAGTTGGTAAAGTAAAATCATTAGTTATTAATCCAGATAAAGGATCAGTTGACTTTTTAACTATTGAGCATGAAGACTGGCAAGTAAGCGTAAAAGCTATTCCGTTTAAAAAAGTAGTAGGAATAGGTGAATACGCTGTGACAGTTGAGAGTGAAAATGCTGTTATAGATTTAAACGAAATTCCTATAGCAAATCAGCTAGTGAATAAAAAAATCAAAATTACAAATACAAAAGTTATGACTCGTAAAGGTGAACTTATCGGTGAAGTGAATGAATATTTCGTAGACGAGGACACAGGGCTTATCCTTGGTACATCGTTAAACGTACAAGGGCGTGATGTGGCTCTTGCGTCGGATTCAGTACTTACATTTGGGAAAGACATTATTATTGTAAAAGAAGATGTAGCGTCAAAGTTTTTAGATTCTGTCGATTACTTAGTTCAACAGCCTGAGTCAAATAATGAATCTTTTGTTGATGATTTGCTTCCTAATGAACATGAAGCAGCTCTTAAAGAGGTGGCTAATGCTATTATCGAAGAAACAGAAGATGAAGAAGTAGTACAATTAAAGAAAAAACAAATTGAATTACTTCTTGGAAAAGAATTAGTCAAAGATGTGATGAATGACAATGGTGAAGTGCTTTTCCACAAAGGTTATGTACTGCAAGAAGATGACATCGTTAAAGCACAAGAAGCAGGACCGAGCCTTGTAGTTGAGTTATCAATGAGTGTAAACGCGTAACACATATAGGCATTGGAGTGTCATAACATGAATTTTTTCCGATTATTTTTAGTCATTATTATTAATACCGCCTTTATATTTAGTTTTTCACACTTCGGTGCCTTAGCCTATGAAAAAGTATGGAGCCAAGATGTTGTTTTCAAAGAGGGAACGACACTTGGCTCAATCCCTATTTCAGGGTTAAATGAAGAGCAGGCAGCACAAAAAGTGAAAGAACATATAGATGGTTGGTATAATAGCGCAACTATATCACTACAGTATCAAAACACCTCAACAAATGTACCCCTGACCGCTTTTTTATTCAATGTCGAAGATAGTATTGCTCAAGTAAACGATGGAAAAGTTAACAATTTGATTGTTAGTATGGAAGATGTGAAACTGACAGAAGCTGTGACTACGATGCTAACAAATGAAAACTTAGTTAGCGTAGTGCAATTTGAAAACTTGAATCGAGATATTATTCAAGCTATTTCTCTTACGTTGAAACAACATATTACACTAGATGTACATGCTTATATTAATCAGGCGGATTTACAGCAAGAAAAGCTTTCTGAAGGAACGGTAGTGTTTAACAAAGAAGACATTAATATGGCGAGTTGGATGGCTACATATTCTACAATAACCATCCCTGCTCAGTCTCAGTTATCACTCTTAAACACAATTGCTTCTAATACTACTTTTACAGACGATGAGCTAAGTGTTATTGCATCAGGAATATATAAAGCAATTTTGCCAACAAATTTTACAATATTAGAGCGTCACACGAGTCGCACGCTTCCACCGTATAGTGAGTTAGGCTATGAAGCAAAAGTTAAACAAAACGATATGGACTTTGTTTTTTATAATCCAAATCAAACTGATTATCAATTGAAATTCACAGAGGTATACAATGGGTTGCTTGTAACATTAACAGGAGCTCCATTTATGGAAAATTATGAGGTTTCTCTTGAGGATAAACAACAGTTTGATCCGAAAACAATCATTCAATATGATGTGCTCTTGAAGAAGAATGAAACTGTTGTTAAAGAAAAAGGGAAGCCTGGTTTGTTAATTAAAGTGTTTCGAGAAACATACGTCAACGATGAGCTTACAAAGAGAGATAAGCTGTCAGAGGATTTTTATCCACCTGTTCATCGAGTGGAAGTGTACAGCATTTCATCAAACACGCCACTAAACAACACAAATAGATCTGAAGACAGTTCAGTTCAAGATAATAGTTCAAATATGCCTTCACAAGAGAAGCAAGACCCTACAACACAACGCGATAAATCCCCAGAAGAAACATGGGGAACTGAAGGTGAAATAACAAAAGGGATGCCAGGAGTGGGTGATAAAGATGGAAACTAGGAAAAGACTCGGAGATCTTCTAGTTGAATCTGGCCTCATATCGATAGAGCAATTAAACGAAGCGTTACGAGATAAATCATCTGAGCAAAAGCTAGGCGATATTTTATTAGATAAAGGGTTTATTACACAGCAGCAGCTCATTGAAGTATTAGAGTTTCAATTAGGTATTCCTCACGTTAGCTTATATCGATATCCGTTTGACTATAAGCTCGTATCAATTATCCCAAAAGAGATTGCAAAACGTAATTTGCTTATTCCGTTAAAAAAGGAAAATAATAAGTTGTTTATTGCAATGGCTGATCCGATGGACTTCTACGCTATTGATGATATCCGTTTATCAACTGGCTTTCAGGTGGAAACGGCTATTGCCACAAAGGACGATATTATTCGGGCTATAAACAAGTATTATGATGTGGACGAGCACGTAAACGAGTTACTAGATGATATTCCGAATGAAAATGTGAAGGACGAAGAAATTCGCGATCAAGACTCACCGATTGTCAAGCTAGTGAACCAAATCCTAGCGAGTGCCGTTCAGCAAAAGGCAAGTGATATTCATATTGACCCGCAAGAAAAGAAAGTCGTTATTCGCAACCGTGTAGATGGTGTGCTGCGAACGGAACGCACGTTGCCAAAAAATATGCAAAGTGTTTTAACAGCACGGATAAAAATTATGGCAAACCTGGATATTACTGAGCATCGTGTGCCTCAGGATGGCCGGATTAAGCTTACTATTGATTTTCATCCTGTTGATTTACGTGTATCAACGTTGCCTACTGTTTACGGTGAGAAAATCGTATTGCGTATTTTAGATTTAGGTAGTGCGATCAATGATATTGAACGACTTGGCTTTAATAATGTGAACTTAAAGCGGTTTGAAAAGCTTATTAAAAGACCAACTGGTATTGTGCTCATAACGGGTCCAACTGGCTCTGGTAAGTCGTCAACACTATATGCTGCTTTAAACGCTTTGAATGATGAACAAACAAACATCATAACGATCGAGGATCCTGTAGAATTTCGTTTAGAAGGAATTAACCAAATTCAAGTGAATGAAAAAATTGGGATGACATTTGCGCGGGGATTACGCGCTATTTTACGTCAAGACCCAAATATAGTTATGGTTGGGGAGATTCGTGATCGTGAAACAGCAGAAGTAGCCGTACGTGCCTCTCTTACAGGACATCTTGTGCTTAGTACACTTCATACGAACGATGCGTTAGGTACTATTACGAGATTAGTAGATATGGGTGTGGAGCCGTTTCTTGTTGCATCATCGTTAACGGGCGTCGTCTCACAGCGACTTGTGCGTCGCGTCTGTCGTGACTGTGCACAGGAAGAATTGCCGTCTAAAATGGAACAAGATATTTTTAAGCGCCGTGGCATTACAATCGAAAAAGTCATTCGAGGTAAAGGCTGTGGTATTTGTAATATGACAGGCTACAAAGGCAGGCTTGCTATTCACGAACTTCTTATGATAAATGAAGAGCTACGAAAAGCGATTATGAACAATGAACCTTTTTCGAGATTACGAGAAATAGCGATAAAAAATAAAACGATTTTTCTAACAGATGATGGGCTTATAAAAGTGAAAAAAGGCTATACAACAACGGAAGAAGTATTGCGAGTAGTTACACCAGATTAAGGAGGATAAACATGAACATTGAAGCTATATTACGTGCTGCCTTTGAGCACAAGGCATCAGACATTCACATAACAGTTGGCGTTCCTCCTATTTTTCGAATTAACGGTGAACTAAAGAAATACGGCAAAGAAGCCCTCAATCCACAAAACATTGAAGACATGACAAAAGCAATTTTGCCCGAAGCGATGTGGGAACGATTCACTGAAAATGGTGAGCTTGATTTTTCATACGGGATACCTGGTGTGTCACGCTTTCGTATAAATGTGTATCATCAACGTTCGTGTATCGCGATGGCGGCACGTATCATTCCAACATCTATTCCGACGATAGATGATTTGCAGCTACCATCTCCATTGCGAAAAATTGTCAATAAACCTCAAGGGCTTGTGCTTGTAACTGGTCCGACTGGTAGCGGGAAATCAACAACATTAGCCGCGATGATACGCCATATGAATGAAACGATGCGAAAGCATATTTTAACATTAGAAGATCCGATAGAATACCTTCATAAACATGGTACATGTATTATTGATCAAAGAGAAGTTGGCTTTGATACATCTTCTTTTGCTAACGGCTTACGTGCCGCGCTCCGTCAAGATCCTGATGTGATTATGGTAGGGGAGCTACGTGATTTAGAAACAATTCGTACAGCGATTACCGCGGCTGAGACGGGGCATCTAGTATTAGGGACTTTGCATACAACGAGTGCACCTTCGACCATAGACCGAATTATTGACGTCTTTCCTTCCTCACAGCAGCAGCAAGTGCGCATTCAATTAGCATCAGTATTAGAGGCAATTGTGTCACAAAGGCTATTTCCAACAGCCGATAAAACAGGGCGACGTGTAGCGGTCGAGGTTTTACTAAATACGCCAGCAGTTGCTAATTTAATCCGCAATGAAAAAGTTCATCAAATCCAAAATGTGATGCAGACGAACCGATCAATGGGAATGGTCACACTAGAAACCTCGATTGTAGAATTGCTACAGAGTGGGGTTATCACAAAGGATGTTGCGGAGCCTTTTCTACAGGAGCGTAAAGAATAATGCCACGATATAAATATGAAGGTCGCGATACATCGGGAAAAAAGTCTGGTGTCATTACTAGTTCATCGAAGCGTGATGCACTTGAAAAACTTAAAAAAGAAGGCATTCGAGTTACGCTGCTAAATGAAGTGCCAGAAACGTTATTAACGAAAGAAATAATTATAGGAAACCCTGTTAAACTACAGGACTATGTCATATTTCTACGTCAGTTTTCTACATTGTTACAAGCTGGTGTGTCGGTTGTCGATGCGACAAAAATTTTGGCAGAGCAAACGTCTAGTAAAGTGCTGCGTCGTGTTCTTCTTGAAGTGGAGGAGGACTTACGCGCGGGGAATCCGTTGTCTTCTGCGGCTAGTAAGCATAAAAAAATATTTTCACCGATGTTTATTAATATGATGCGAGCAGGTGAAGCAGGCGGAAATATGGATGAAATCCTTGACCGGTTAGCGATCCATTACGAAAAGCAAAACAAAACGAAGCAGAAAATACAATCTGCTTTAGCATACCCCATCGTAGTTGGGATTGTAGCGATTGGCGTTATTATATTCCTTTTAACAGCGGTTGTGCCAACATTTGTATCCATGTTTGAGGGTTTTAACGCAGAGCTACCAGCAATCACAAAGTTCGTTTTAGCATCAAGTGAATTTATGCAATCATTTTGGTATGTAGTAATTTTATTGTTTGTAGGAATCTATGTTGGCTTTCTAGTGCTGAAATCTAATAAAAAGACAAAATATTATTTAGATTATGCTGCCCTTAAAGTGCCGATATTCGGAAAAATGATTCAAAAAGCTGTGCTCGCTCGCATGACGCGAACGTTAAGCTCTCTATTTTCAAGTTCGGTGCCGATTCTACAGGCATTATCAATCGTAGAATCTGTTGTTGAAAATGAAGTTATCGTGAGAGTGCTTCGTGAATCGCGTGATTCATTAGAACGTGGGCGTAGCATTACGGCACCTATGAAAAAACACTGGGCATTTCCACCATTAGTGACGCAAATGATTGCGATAGGGGAGGAAACAGGGGTGCTAGATGCGATGCTAGCAAAAGTCGCTGATTTCTATGAAGAAGAGGTCGAGAATAGCACAGATAAGTTAAAATCACTTATAGAGCCGTTAATGATTTTATTTTTGGCATCGATTGTTGGGACTATAGTCACGTCAATACTAGTGCCGATGTTTGAAATTTTTAACCAAATTCAGTAATACTAGGAATATTTTCCTTGTCAGACTATGTAGTCTATCATGTATAATAGGAATAGATTCTTATATTATTTTGTCGAGGGAGAGAAGAAAATGTTGAAAAAACTAACAAAAAACTTAAAAAATCAACGCGGTTTGACACTCATCGAATTACTAGCAGTAGTTGTTATCTTGGGTATTATTAGTGCGATAGCGGTGCCGAGTATTGGTGGAATAATTAACAAAACAAAAAATGATGCTACTGTTGCAGAAGCAGTACAAATTATTAATGCAGCAAAATTACATACTGCTTCTAATCCAACAAAGGTAGATTTAGACCATACAGATTTAGGACAATATCTTGATAACATTAAAGACACAGGTTTAGATTATACAGTTAAGATTGTTAAAGAAGATAGTTCTGGTAATGCAATTGACCCTTGGGAATACAGATTAGATAATCACGACTCTATATCAATAGTAAAAGACGCAATATCAACAATAACAACAGATTATGTTACTGAAGATAATCTCCTTAAGTATTCTGGTAATTAAATTGATAAATGGAAATATATTTATTCGTATTATTATATAGTTTGTTAATAGCCTCCTTCCTCAACGTCGTCGGCCTGCGCGTGCCGCTTGGGCAATCGGTTGTCAAGCCACGCTCTGCTTGTCCGACGTGCAAACGAACGTTAGGAGCGCTTGAACTTATACCAGTTGTATCTTACGTACTACAACGCGGAAAATGCAAAAATTGTGGGGAAGTTATTTCCCCACTTTATCCTATTATGGAGCTTACGACAGCTATTCTTTTTACGATATCACCGTTATTGGTGGGATGGTCAAAGGAATTGATTGTTGCTTGGTCTCTTATATCGTTATTGATGATTATAACCGTATCAGATATCAAGTATATGATAATTCCTGATAAGGTTCTTTTATTTTTCTTGCCGTTATTTTCCATAGAACGAATGTTTATTCCGCTCACACCTTGGTGGGATGCTCTTGCCGGTGCTTTTGTAGGCTTTAGTTTGCTTTACCTTATCGCTTTTGTCACAAAAGGAAAAGGTATGGGGGGCGGCGATATTAAGCTTTATGGCGTGTTAGGAATAGTGCTAGGGACAAAACTAACGATTGTCTCGTTTTTTTTAGCAGCCTTTATAGGAGCATTAGTCGGAGGTATCGGACTAGCTTTGCGGTTATTACAAAGAAATAAACCAATTCCGTTTGGACCGTTTATTGTGATAGGCACACTCATTGCATATTTTTTCGGACATGAACTTATAAATATTTATTTAGACTTAATCGGTTATTATTAAAAGGGGTATGTACATGGGCATCCAGTTGTTTTCAAAAAATCGTCATTATGCCAACATAGTTATTAAGGATCATGCGATTCGTTTTGTTGAGCTAAAACAAACATCCCCGATTGTTGTGCAGCGCGTTGAAGAACGACAGCTCCCAAAAGGCATCATTACAAATGGTAAAATTGTAGATTACGAGACTCTCTCTACTATTATGGAGCAATGTGTGGATGAGTGGCGCATCAAGCACCGTAAAGTTCGCTTTGTTGTGCCAGATGGCGTTGTTATTATAAAGAAGATCTCGGTGCCAGCCGATATCCCAGATAATGAAATTAAAGGCTATTTACATTTAGAGCTAGGAACAACGATACATCTTCCGTTTGAAGATCCAACCTTTGATATGATTTTGCTTCATGACAAGGAAGGAGAACAAGCAGAAAAAGATGTTCTCATTTTTGCTGCGCCTGAAGACATTGTAAACAGTTATAAAGATTTATTTGAGGATGCTAAGCTTAAGCCGTGTGCTGCAGACATCTCCCCGTTAAGCTTATATCGCTTATATTTTCACACTAATGATGCTGTTCATGATGAGAATGTTTTATTAGTAGAGTTCGATCAGTCTGCTATGAATATTAGCATTTTCTCAACCCATATTCCTGTTTTTATGCGACATTCACAAATCGAAACACAAGCGATTGAAGGGCAAAATCCTGTTTTTTATATTCAAGATTCTTTTAAAGAAATGGAACGAGTCATAAACTTCTTTCAATATTCCTTGCATCATGGTCAAAAAAGTGTAAACAGGATCATTTTAACTGGTGAACATCCCGAGATTAACATTATAAAAGACGAATTAATAACACGATTTAATATACCCGTTACATCTATTGATGGAGCGAACATTTCTATTATCACAGCAAACAATCAAGAACTACCAGGGCAATACCATGTACCGTTAGGTCTCGCATTAAAAGAGGTGTAGCTATGCTTGTTGAAATAAATTTACTTCCAGAAAAGGAACCGAGAAATATTGCGCCATTCATAGTTGCAGGAAGTATTGTGCTGCTTGTTATGTCACTAACTATTGTGTGGCTTTTGCAATATCAACAAGCCAATCGAGAGCTTCTTACTGTTTCAAACGAGCTACAATTAACAAAAGCTACACGAGCGATTGAAGAACAAAAGATACTTGATAGCACTTCAACTTCTTCGCTTTCTCAGCTAGAGCAGACAGTAGCATGGATGGAAAAATATCCGATTGATGTTGTACCTATTTTAGCTCATGTTTCGGGACTTTTGCCGGATAGAGGTTTTTTGCTGTCTTTTAGCTTAGGAGAAAACGGAAACGTAAATATTACAACGCAATTTGATACTAGTAGAGAGTCTGCGTATTATCTTCATAATTTGCAGCAATCAGAATGGGTTACCGACGTAAACTTAAATAGTATCACCACTAAACAAATAGAGGAAGCGACACAATCAGGGCTCGATGAGTTTGAGCTGATGCCACGATATATTGCAACGTATCAAATAACGTTAAATCAATTATTTATCAATGCATTGCAGCATAATGAGGAGGAGACATCATGACAATAACCTTCTCAAAAAAATTGATTTTATACACTTTTGTTGTATTAGCTTTGCTTGGTGCTACCTTTTTCTATTTACGGCTACAATTTATAGCGCCACTGCAACAACAAGTTCAACAAAAGGAAAATGATCTTAAGCTTGAAAAACAGCTTTTGGAAGTTGTGCAATCGAAAGTGTCACAGGCTCAGCAGCAGACGTATTCGAGTACACTCGAGCTTCAAAGAAAAGTACCAGTCAAACCACTTCTTGATCAATTTATTTTACATATTGAAAAAGCAGAGGTAGTATCTGATAGTTTTATTGTGAATATGAGCTTTAATACGAACGAAGAAGTAAATTTATCAGTACTAGATGAATATGAACAATTTCGTAAAGAGGAAAAAGAATTAGTTCATAACGACCAGACTGAAACAGAACCAGAAGCAGAAACTGCAGAACCAGAGTCACTGCTACCAGAAGGAATGAAAAAGATAACCGTTAACTTATCCGTCAAATCACCGGATTACTATGCAATGCAGACGTTTCTAAAATCACTTGAACAGGAACAACGCATTACACAAATTGATGTTTTATCATTTAATGGTCCAGAGGAAACAACTAGCTTTGTAGATGAGGCAGATAACATGCTAGCATACTCTGTTACTGTCTCGACATTCTATCATCCTACATTAGAGGACTTGCAGGATGAAGTGCCAATCATAGAAGTGCCAGCACCAAGTGAAAAAAATAATCCGTTAGCGAACTTCATCGATATGGATAAGAAAAAAGAGAGTGATACGAATGACTAAGCAAAAATTCAATATGCTTCGCTCCTCACAAGGTTTAACATTAATTGAATTGTTAGCTGTCATTGTTATTCTCGGAATTATTTCGGCAATAGCTGTCCCGTCCATTGGGAAAATCATTGAGCGAGTGAAAGAGCAAGCCTTCGTTGCCAACGCGTATGCGATGTATGAAGCAGCTACGATGCATGAGCGTGCACAGCAGGTGTTTATTGAGGACGAGGCTCAAACACTAACATATAAGGATTTAGTAGAAGGCGGCTATCTTGATCCAATTCAAGATCCTTTTACACAAAATGTCATTCCATCATCTAATGAGAACTCGTTTGTAACTATATCAAAAAATGGCAACGATATTGAATATGCTGTGTGTTTAAAAGGGACGACAAAGCAAATATGTACTGAATCAACTGGTACGCCTGTCGAATCCTTATCTATTAATCTTATTGAAAATGTCGAATAATCATCGTAACAAGACGACAAATGTCTTGTTATTTTTTTTATCTTCTGTGCTAGGATGGGTTGTACAATCATAGACTAGCAGTAAGGAAGGTGATTAAAATGGACAACCAATCGCGACAGATCTCTATTAAAATTAACGGGAAAGAAAAGATATACACTGAAGACAAAAAGCACGAAAGCAATAGTCGTGAGCCTATGTTGGCGATGGAGGAAATGGCTGCTAGTGTGGAAAGTTCTAATAAAGATGATGACATTTGGGCTGAATTATCAAATTCAACAGATTCAAAGTCTCACAAAACGACAGAGAGTATCGGGATAGAGGATTTACGAGGCACATCATTACCTAGAAAGAAATCTTCACGAAAAAAGCCAGGGTTTCAATCAAACTCATTTCGTAATTTTATCTTTGCTAGTGTGTTTGCTATTATTGTCGGTACAGGGTTTAGTATTTTACTATTCAATTTACTATCCATAACTGGAGATGGTGAGGAACTACCTGCAGCGAACATGCTCGATGATACGGGAGAAAAGGTAGAACTAGAAGAGCAGCCTGCTCAATCGGGAGCGGGAAGCAATAATACACCAGCTGCCACTGTACCAGTAGTGTGGGATCCTCTGACGGTTACGGTTGTACAGGCAGGTGCTTTTTCCTCACTAGAATCAAGTAAGCCGATAACAGATAAGCTTGAAAATGCTGGCTTACCAGTTTTATTACATGGTAATGACCCTATTCTATTATTCACAGGCATCGCCGACGCGAAGGCGGCTGGCAAACAACTTGCGGATGCTTATGAGTACTTATTACCTGATATATATGTTAAAGATTACACCGTACAAGGCGCTACCCTTTCTTTATCTGCTGAAGAAGAGCTTACCGCAAGAAAAACAAAGGAGTTACTAACGAAGCTTATAGGTGTGAGCTCACAGCTTCTATCCATTTCCGCCTCACCTACGGACATAGAAGAGCTTCAAAGGTTAGCCGCTAATATTCAAGTGCCTGCAAATATTCAAAATCCATCTCTTACTCAATTTGTTGATTACACAAAGCAGGCTGTGAATGTATTAAGTAGTAGTGCAGATAAGTGGCGCTTACAAACACAAACATTACAGGCATTTGGAGCGTATATTAACTGGTTAGAAACGACTGAAAAAAATACTAATTTTTAATTTTACAAGCAATTAAGAAAAGAAGCATACAATGTGCTTCTTTTCTTTTTTATAAAATCATTGCTTTACATACCGTTCCGACTCATAACAGACACTATGTAATATATAATGACATCGAGAAAACTACGCTAAAATTCATTTTTTGTAAATTGTAGTTAAAAAATACTTTTGTTACGATATGGGTGTGTATCTTTCTTTGAAATATTTCCATACGTTGAAAGGATGTAAGAACATGACTGAGATTATTTTGGCATCTGCCTCACCACGTCGAAAAGAACTATTAAGCAACATAGGATACTCATTTACAGTTCATCCTAGTACATTAGAGGAAGTGATGGACCCGGCTTTATCACCAGGTGAGCTTGTAATGGCACTGGCACAGCAAAAAGCAGAGGATGTTGCTCAAAATTATTCAGCATCGTGCGTTATAGGATCTGATACTGTCGTTGTGTTAGATGGGGAAGTACTAGGAAAACCTGCTGATTCACAGGATGCCTATCGCATGCTACGTTCGTTATCAGGACGCACACACGATGTTTTCACGGGTGTGGCCATTGTACACAATGGTGAGACTAGCCGTTTTTTTGTACAAACCTCTGTGACATTTTGGGAGCTATCAGACGAGGAAATTCATGCGTACATTGATTCTCGTGAACCGTTTGATAAAGCAGGTGCATACGGTATTCAAAAGCTAGGTGCCACACTAGTACAGAAAATAGAGGGTGATTATTTTGCGGTGGTTGGGTTACCTGTTTCGCGCCTTTCGCGTGAACTAAAACATCGAGATATATTGCCTGCCTATTAATATTTGTGCCACTGCTGCTGAGTATCTAGGTTATGAGCTTAAAAAGTTTAATTTAAACATTTCCAGCTAGAATGCGGTTACGCATAAATGTTACGAATTCACACATGCTCAGCTAAAATATTCTCAAAAAACCAAGATGAAATTTCCGCAGCAGCATCGAGAATTTGCTTGCCCCATAACTTGCTTAAGCTGCACCTATTTAGCGGACGGCAATTGGCATATCCCCCGGATGAACTGGTGCATCCCCTCTAAATGCGTGCAACACGCCTGTGCACATACCATATAACTTGCATCCTACAACAAACAGCTGGATACTGCGCGCTCACATGCCGAAGTGACGTGCAGTACGGCTGACACCTTGCACATCCCCCGTATTATTGACCCACAGAAGTGAGAGGAGAAAAATGAAATGCAACAAAAAACAATGCAAAACAATACGACTGTGTTGATCCGAGATTTTCCTAAGCAAGAACGTCCTCGTGAGCGCTTTATACAAGAAGGTCCCCAAAGTTTATCAAATCAAGAATTACTTGCCATACTATTACGAACAGGAACGAAAAACGAGTCAGTGCTTTCGGTCTCAAACCGCCTTCTTAGATCGTTCGAAGGCTTAAGACTATTAAAGGATGCCACACTCGAAGAAATAACATCTATCAAAGGTGTTGGTGAAGCGAAGGCGATACAAATACTAGCAGCCATTGAAATTGGGCGACGAATTAATCGCTTGCGCTATGATGAACGATATACGATTCGTTCACCGGAGGATGCAGCAAATTATTTAATGGATGAAATGCGCTTCCTAAATCAGGAACATTTCGTATGTCTGTATCTAAACACTAAGAACCAAATTTTACACAAGCAATCGGTGTTTATTGGTAGCCTTAATAGTTCTATTGTCCACCCACGCGAGGTTGTGCGCCCATAAGGGCATTTAGAAAATCTGCTCTAGCAAAGCAGTAGGGAAATATCACAAACTTCACCCTATCATCAGCCAACTTATCCGTAAGGGAAACTAAGCGGGGAGTGTAGCATGTTGGAAAAGCCGTAAGTTGTCTAGTTATCAAGGCACGACTGAATGGCAAGATGAAAATTCATAGATAAGGATGAAAGCTGGGTTGCTTGAATGATAGCTCAAGGAGGACTACGGGGACCCTCAGCGGGAGGTAACGATTTACGCTGTGCGAGGTATGCATGTTTCTTAAAAACTTCGAGAAACATGGTGTGATACTACCTCGTCCAACTTCTATATGGAAGAAACGAGCGAAAGTCACTCCGATACTATGAAAAGCTATGTTTCTAAATGTCTAAATGGGGATTGCCTAAGTTGGAATGCCATAAATTGTGGCTATGACTATCAGAGTCTGAATATCCAATATGGCAACGGAACTCTCGTAGTAGTCTGAGATAGGGAAAGCCTATTACATGGCGAAGGAGAGTAGTTTATCGAGTTTAATACAAAATTGGGAAGGAGCGTGAGGCTCTATGAGAAATCCAAAAGTAGTATTAAGCAGTCTAACTTCCAAAGCACAAAATGAAACATATGTATTTGAGAGATTATATCGAAATTTGTATAACACCGAGTTTTATTTAGAAGCCTATGCCAAACTTTATCCTAATAAAGGAAGTAACACAAAAGGTGTTAACAATGACACAATTGATGGTATGAGTTTAGAAAGAATCGAGCGTTTAATCGAAAAACTAAAGGAACAAACATATCAACCGAACCCAGCACGCAGAACATATATCCCAAAGAAAAACGGAAAAACACGACCTTTGGGTATTCCAACTTTTGAGGATAAACTAGTGCAAGAGGTTGTTCGGCGAATTTTAGAAAGTATTTATGAACCACAATTTTCAAATCATTCGCATGGTTTTCGACCAAATCGTAGCTGTCACACGGCCTTAAAAGAAATACGGAATACGTTTACTGGTACGAGATGGTTTATTGAAGGTGACATAAAAGGTTTCTTTGATAACATCGACCACCATGTATTAGTTGAACTTTTACGGAAGCGCATTAGGGATGAAAAATTAATTAATTTAATTTGGAAATTCTTAAGGGCAGGTTATGTAGAAGATTGGACTTTTCATAAAACCTACAGTGGGACACCACAAGGTGGAATCATTAGCCCGTTACTTTCAAATATTTACCTACATGAATTAGATAAATATGGTGAAAGATATGCGGAATCCTTTAACAAAGGTGAAAAGCGTAGACATAATCTTGTTTATCATAACCTAGCATCAAAAATTAATCACTGTAAAAGTAAAAATAAACGTGATTGGGAACGACTAACTAAAGAAGAAAAAGCTGAAAGGCTTCAAGAATTAAAGGCTCTATATAAAGAGCTGCAAAGCCATGACAGCAAAGACCTTTTTGACTCAAACTACCGTCGAATGAAATATGTAAGATACGCAGATGATTTTATAATCGGTGTTATCGGTAGTAAAGAAGAAGTCGAACAAATTAAAAAAGATTTAACCGACTTTCTTGCAATAAACCTAAAACTGGAGTTAAATGCTGAAAAAACGTTGATAACCCATAGTACGAAAAACGCTAGATTCCTAGGATATGATATTCGTGTAGCAAGAGACTGGCATAGAATGAAAATGCCAAATGGTACGAAAAAGAGAAAGTTTAATTATCAAACAAAATTATTCGTACCACACGAAAAATATATCAAAAAACTCATCAATTTAGGTGCATTGAAAATTGGCAGGAACAATGGGTGGAAACCTATCCACCGACCGTATTTAGTGCATAATGATGATTTAGAAATTCTTCGAACATATAATGCGGAAATTGAAGGGTTATATAATTACTATCGTCTAGCAAGTAATGTACATGTGCTTCAATCTTTCCGCCAGACAATGAAATACAGCATGATTAAAACGTATGCCAATAAATATAGAAGTACCGTCAGTCAAATCATCACGAAGTTCAAGATAAATGGGAATTTCGGTGTACGTTATGAAACGAAGGATGGACCGAAAATTGCCTATTTTACGGAAAAACGTATGGAAAAGAACTCGGAAATAAAAGATCATTCAGTAGATACAATCGAAAATACTTTAGTTTATACTGGCAGAACAAGTTTAATCGACCGTCTTTTAGCAGAAACTTGTGAATGGTGTGGAGCCAAAGGTGTACCACTAGAAATGCACCATGTGAAAAAGCTGAAAGATTTGGAAGGTAAAAAGAAGTGGGAACAGAGAATGATTGCAAGGCGAAGAAAAACCATTGCAATGTGTATCCCATGTCATCAGAATCTGCATAAAGGAAAGTTAGATTAGGTAAATGGAAAGCCGTATACTCTGAGAGGAGTACGTACGGTTTGGAGGGGAGTTCTTGGAAACCTACTTAGGCAACTAAGCAAGGCGCTGGGTACTTACCCTACTTTCGCGAAGCAGTGCGACGTTCAGCAGCGTCTATTATTTGCGCTCATAACCATCCATCCGGTGACGCAACTCCTTCAAGAGAGGATATTGAAGTCACTAGACGATTAGTCGAAGCTGGTGGTATTGTTGGCATAGATATTTTGGACCATTTAATCATTGGAGACCAAAAATTTATTAGTCTGAAAGAAAAAGGATATGTCTAGTACTATGTTTTTTTGGGTAGCTAGGATATAATATAATTTATGGATTTTTAAAAAATACATCTTAGAATTTGCAAAAATGATGCAAGGTATCAGAAAGGAAGATACACATATGTTTGGATTTGGCACAAAGGATCTGGGGATAGATTTAGGTACTGCCAATACGTTGGTTTTTGTTAAAGGCAAAGGGATCGTAGTGCGCGAGCCTTCTGTTGTTGCCGTTAGAACAGATAGTAAACAAATAGTCGCGGTAGGAAACGAAGCGAAAAATATGATAGGTAGAACTCCAGGAAATGTTGTCGCTTTACGCCCTATGAAGGATGGCGTAATTGCTGATTATGATACAACAGCAACTATGATGAAATATTATATAAATCAAGCGCAAAAGCATCGTCCTTTTTCTAAAAAACCATTTGTAATGGTGTGTGTACCGTCTGGTATCACAAAGGTAGAAGAACGCGCTGTAATCGATGCTACAAAGCAAGCGGGAGCTCGTGATGCGTTTCCAATTGAAGAGCCTTTTGCAGCTGCTATTGGAGCAAACTTACCAGTATGGGAACCAACAGGAAGTATGGTTGTTGATATTGGTGGGGGTACAACGGAGGTGGCTATCATTTCACTAGGTGGAATTGTAACAAGTCAATCTATCCGTGTGGCTGGAGATGAGATGGATGAAGCTATTAGCCAATACATAAGAAAGACATATAATCTTATGATTGGAGACCGTACGTCTGAAGCAATTAAAATGGAGGTTGGGTCAGCGGGATCATCAGAAGGTATTGGTAAGATGGATATTCGTGGTCGCGACTTGCTTACAGGATTACCGAAAACAATTGAAATTTCGGCTGATGAAATTGCCAATGCCCTGCGCGATACAGTAACATCCATCGTTGAAGCTGTTAAAAACACACTAGAAAAGACACCACCTGAGTTAGCAGCAGATATTATGGACCGCGGTATTGTATTAACAGGTGGCGGTGCGCTTTTACGCAATCTAGATAAAGTGATTAGTGACGAAACGAAAATGCCTGTTTTAATCGCTGAAAATCCACTTGATTGTGTAGCTATCGGCACAGGTCGTTCGTTAGATAATATTGACTTATTCAAAAATCGTTCTAGAGACTTTCGCTAGACACAAATAGTAGTAAAGGGTGTCGTCAAAATGCCACAATTTTTTCTTAATAAACGTCTTATTTTTCTACTCGTAAGCCTTATAATCGTCGTGGCATTGATAGGCTTTTCACTAAAGGATCGGGAAGCAACTTGGCCGGAGCAATTCGTAATGGATACCTCCGGCTTTGTTCAGTTTATTTTTCATGAGCCTGTTCGGAAAATAAGTGATTATATTGAAACGATGAATCACGTTCGACATACATACAAAGAGAATGAGCTTCTAAAGGCTCGTTTAGATGAGTTTGTTCGTCTCGAATCGAAGGCACGCATTCTCGAGGAAGAAAACGAAAAGCTTCGCGCTATGCTAGAGAAAACAGAGAGTTTAATGGACTATACAACGATTCAAGCAACGGTTGTTGCCCGCAATCCAGATCAATGGCATGAGCTTTTGATTGTCAATAAAGGCGAAGTGCATGGTGTGAAGGCGAATATGGCGGTTATAACGGCAAATGGACTTATTGGAAAGGTTAAGGTTACTTCTCAATTTAGTTCAGTAATTCAATTGTTAAGTACGTTAGATAAAAACAATCGTATATCTGCAGTGGTACAGGGAAATGAAAATATTTTCGGCATTATTGAGGGCTATGATAAAGAGCGCGAGCAGCTATTATTTAAGCAGATTCCATCTAACAAAGAAGTGGAGCTTAATAAGCAAGTTGTCTCATCTGGATGGGGCGGCATTTTCCCAGCAGGACTTGTTATTGGAGAAATTACTGAAGTTGTACCAGACGAGTACGGTTTGACGCAAACGGCGTATGTCACACCAGCGGCGGACTTATATCAAATCGATCATGTTATGATTGTTGAGAGACAAATGCCTATGCCGGAAACAGCTGAATTTGAGGAGGAAGCATCATGATGAAAAAGCTTCTCCTCCCTTGCTTTTTTATTGTATGCTTTGTGCTTGAAAGTATCTTTGTTGATTTACTTCCGGCGCAGATGTTTAACATTGACCGCATATTTGTTCCTCGTTTTTTTCTTGTCACATTGCTTTTAACTGCAGTGTATTATAAGCGTAATGTAGCGCTTTTATATGGATTAGGCTTCGGCTTATTGTATGACATTACGTATACTCAAATAATTGGTATTTATATGTTTGGTTATGTTCTTTTACCTTACATCACTTCAAAAATAATGAGAGTTGTTCACTCTCATAGTTTAATTGTATTAATCATTGGTATTTTTATCGTAGCGTTACTTGAATTTTATGTGTATGGTATTAATTTATTAATTGGGAATGGATTTTTAACATTCGACTATTTTATTCAAATAAGACTGATCCCAACTCTTTTAATAAATGCTGTATTTATTATATTGGTTAATATTCCGCTAAAGCGATATTTCCTACACACGTTTGATTTAGGAAAAGAAAAATAAGTTTGCTGGATTATTTATTTTTACGACTATAAAGGGAATTTGATTATGTTTGTCGAATTATATGTATCGTTGAGGTGAAAGTCGTGGAGAAGCAGAAGCTACCTTATGTTACAATTAAGGGAACGAAAAAGGGTATAACATTACATCTCGATGATACATGCTCGTTTCGTGAACTAATTGAAGAATTAGATGAAAAACTGTCAACTACGACGCAAGGACTTGTACAAAATCATCAGCTTACTCAAGTAAAGGTACACGTTGGAAATCGTTTCCTAACGGATGGACAAGCCGAGGAAATAAAAGCTATTATACGAGGTAAAAAGCAATTGGTTGTAGATGTAATAGAATCTCATGTTGTATCGAAAGCCGAGGCTTTACAATGGAAGCTTGAAGGTGACACAACAACGCTATGTAAAATTGTTCGTTCAGGACAAGTAGTGGAAGTAGAAGGCGATTTGTTGTTGATTGGTGATGTCAATCCTGGCGGAAAAGTAGTTGCAAAAGGTAATATTTTTATAATTGGTGCTCTTAAAGGGATGGCGCATGCAGGCTGTAATGGTAACAAAGAGGCTGTTATAGCTGCTAGTTTAATGAAACCAACTCATTTAAAAATAGAAGAATTAATATCTCGCTCACCGGATACGATGAACGAGGAAGAAAGTCATATGGAATGTGCTTACGTCAATGGCGACAATCAAATCGTGGTAGATAGAATTCAATTATTACCACATGTTCGCCCTAATTTGTCGAAAGCTATAGGAAAGGAGTAACGAATTGTGGGAGAGGCAATAGTTATTACTTCTGGGAAGGGCGGAGTTGGTAAAACAACGACGTCAGCAAATGTAGGAACAGCTCTTGCGATTTTAGGCAAGCGAGTTTGTTTAGTAGATACTGATATTGGGCTCAGAAATTTAGATGTTGTGATGGGACTGGAAAATCGAATTATATTTGATTTAGTGGATGTAGTAGAATCTCGTTGCAAGCTTCATCAAGCACTAGTAAAGGATAAGCGTTTTGAGGACCACTTGTATCTATTGCCCGCTGCGCAAACGAGTGACAAAACAGCAGTTAAACCAGAGCAAATGAAAGTTTTAGTAGAGCAGCTCAAGCAGGAGTTTGATTATATTGTTATAGATTGTCCAGCAGGTATTGAACAAGGGTATAAAAATGCAGTGGCGGGAGCAGACAGAGCAATTGTTGTCACAACGCCTGAAAAGTCAGCTGTTCGTGATGCCGACCGTATTATTGGTTTGTTAGAACAAGAGGACATTGAACCACCAAAGCTTGTTATTAATCGTATTAAAAATCATATGATGGAAAGTGGTGACATGTTAGATATAGACGACATAGTCTACCATTTATCAATCGATTTAATTGGTATTGTTGTTGATGACGAAAATGTCATTAAAGCATCTAACAACGGAGAACCGATTGTGTTAAATCCTAACTATAAGGCATCCATTGCTTATAGAAATATTGCTCGTCGTATTCTAGGCGAGTCAATACCACTACAAGTTATTACGGATGAGAAAAAAGGTGTTTTTCAAAAAATAAAAAAACTATTCGGTGCAAAATCGTCTTAAACAAAAAGTGAGCCTATCATTGGGCTCGCTTTTTTTATTGGGACCCGACACATATCAACTCTTTTATATTTTTTCAGGCAATAGCTTGTCATATATAAACAGGACAAGTCATACATTTCAATAATAAGAGATTGTGGGAGGTCGTCTATTCTATAGGTGAGCTTATAGCTACGCTAGTCCTAGGGATGCCTAGCTGCTGGTGTTCGAACTTGACGAAGCTGTCAGGAACAACATATTAACAGTAAGGAATGGTGGACAATGTCTAAATCAGTTGAAGAGATTAAAAAGAGAATAGCAGATCGAAATAAAGAGCGAAAATCAATGTTACATAGCAGGCATTTTATAATGGATGACGATGAAAAGCATGGTCAGCCTATGGTGTTTTCTAGCGACCACCAAAAAAACCGCGGAGAACATCCTCTGTTCAACAGAGAAATGTTTGTATTGAAAACGTTTATTGCGGTCTGTTTAGTATTGTTAGTGGCTATTCTTTATAGAGATTCTTCACCACGACTAGATCAGGTGCGAAACTATGTGTCAGCCACTATGGAGAAGGAGTTTAATTTTGCAACAGTAACAGCATGGTACGAAAATCAATTTGGGAATGCGCCGCTTGCTTTACTTCCAACCAATACTACTGTAGATAATGAGCCAGCGAGATATGCAATTCCTGCTGCTGGAAGAGTATTAGTTGATTTTGAGAAGGACGGACAAGGTGTCATGATTGAAACAGCACTAAATGCTGATGTAGAAACAATTGATGAGGGCACAGTTATTTTTGCTGGGAATAAAGACGAACTTGGTAATACGGTAATTGTGCAGCATGCCGATGGGAGTGAAACATGGTACGGTCACTTAAAATCAATCGATGTACCTATATACCAATTCGTTAGATCGGGTACAAAAGTGGGAACATCTATTGAAGATCCGAATGGTATGGGCCAGTTTTATTTTGCTTTTAAACAAGGGGATCAATTTATAGATCCAATCAAGGTGATACCATTTGACTAATATGATTATTCTTCTTCAAAAAATAACAATACATCCTTTATTGTGGGTTACAGTTGGTATCGCTATTGTGACGGCACATTTTATTGAGTTAATAATTTTGCTAGGCATTGTGTTTATACATGAAATGGGTCATGCCCTAATGGCTCATTTTTTTTCATGGCGTATAAGAAAAATTCAACTTCTTCCGTTTGGAGGCGTGGCTGAATTTGATGAGCATGGAAATAGATCAGCAAAAGAAGAATTTTTGGTTACTATTGCTGGTCCTATACAACACGTTTGGATAGCAGCGTTAGCCTTTCTATTAAGCGTAGGCAATGTTATTCCGGATTATCTTTATGAAACCATTATGCTACACAATGCAGCTATCTTACTGTTTAACTTGTTACCAATATTGCCGTTAGATGGTGGGAAATTAATCTTTTTAATGTTTTCACAACATCTTGAATTTTTAAAAGCACATTACTGGTCAATAGTATCATCGTGTATGTTTGCCCTTTTGTTTTTAATTATTATGCTTTTTACACAGCCAATGAATATTAATATTTGGTTGATTTTTATTTTTTTAGCGATTTCATTAAGGTTAGAGTGGAAGCAGCGACAATATGTGTACGTTAGATTTCTGCTAGAACGATATTATGGGAAGCAAATTGAATTTAAGAAACTTTCCCCCCTTATAGTTCATGAGGATGAAATGATTTATGAGGTGATTCAACGGTTTAAAAGAGGGTATAAACATCCCATTATCATTTTAAGAAATCAACAAAAGCAAGAGCCTCTTGATGAAAATGAATTGCTTCATGCATATTTTACAGAAAAGCGAACAAACGAACCTATCGGAAACTTATTATATACGTACTAACGATTTGACCAAATGGGAAAAACATGAGTAAATGTGTAAAGATATTAACATTATAGTTAAAGTGAGGATTCAAATCGTTGAGAGAGATTATAGTAAATGCTATTACAAGACAAAAACGAGCGGCTGTGATGGAAGATGGGCATTTAGCTGAAGTTCTATTTGAAACAGCTGATGTTGAGAAAATTAACGGGAATATTTATAAAGGCCGTGTTACAAGTATCGTAAAAGGACTTAATGCGGCTTTTGTTGATATTGGAATTGGCAAGCAGGGATATTTAAGCGGGAAAGAAATCGCGGGTGACGATAATGGTACTTCTATCAATAAGCTCATTAAAGAAGGGCAGGACATTATTGTTCAAGTGAAAAGAGAGGCTGTTGGTGATAAAGGACCACAGCTTACTGGAAAAATTGAGCTACCTGGTCGATATATCATTTATTTACCGTATGATAATTATGTCGCTGTATCTCGAAAGTTACCGGATGCTAAAAGAGAAAAGTGGCGTGAAGAGTTAGAGCCATTATTGCAAAGTCCTGAAGGAGTCATTGTTCGAACAGAAGCAACACTCGGTCATATGCCGGAGGTTCTAGATGAGTTAACAGTGTTGCGAGAGGAATTCGCTGATCTCGTTAATCAGTCTAAATCATCTTCTCACCCTGCGTTGCTGTTAAACGCAAACGATGTTTTAAAAAGAATAGTTCTAGAACAGCACTTAACAACGGTATCTCGCATCGTTGTTGATTGCGTGGAAGCAAAAAAAACGATGCAGAAGTACATAAAGCAATTTGGTTTTACAACACCTGTTGACCAGAAACAAGCGCGAGAAAATATTTTTTCAACATTTGGCGTACAAGCTGAGTTAGATAAAGCGTTACAGCCGAAGGTTTGGTTGAAAAATGGTGGGAATTTAATTATAGAGCAGCTTGAGACGTTAACATTTATTGATGTGAACACTGCCAAGTTTGGTGGACGCCAAGACCTAGAAGAAACGGTATATAAAACAAACCTTATTGCCGCTAAAGAAATTGCTAAACAAATTAGACTTCGTAATATAGGCGGGATGATATTAATTGACTTTATAAATATGCAAAAATCTGAGCAGCAAAAGCAAGTACTTGATGCTCTTCAAGCTGAGTTTGCACATGATCGACAGCGCACTGTATTACATGGTTTTACAAAGCTTGGTATGTTAGAGATGACGAGAAAAAAGACAAACCAAAGTCTGCTTGAGGTCGTGTCATCACCTTGTGAAAGCTGCCAAGGGACTGGTGTTCAGAAATCAGCACAAGCAGCAGCATATGAGCTTGAACGCGCGATCTATGAATTACCAACTAGTGACATTGATGCAGTATGGATTCTGATGGATGAACATACGTTTCACTGGTTTACTGGACCAGAAAAACAGTATGTGAAAAGGCTAGAGAATCAACTTCATATACGAATCTTTATAACTACCGTGCAAGAATTTGGGTATACCATTAAGCGAACAGGTAGCTTAGAAGAAATAGAAGCTGCTATTGAAAGAGAGCATTGACATGGTTTGTTGTATGTGATAACATTTTAATGTTGTTTGTAGCACCCGCTACTACAACCGCACAGTTCAGGTCTGTAAGATTTGCTACAAAAGCAAACACCGATTACTGGCGAGTCTTAGTAAAATGAGGAGGTGCAAGTATGTACGCAATTATTGAAACTGGTGGTAAACAGCTAAAAGTTGAAGAAGGTCAAGCTATCTACATTGAAAAGCTTGAAGCAACAGCAGGCGACACTGTTACATTTGACAAAGTTCTTTTCGTAGGTGGCGACAACGTAAAAGTTGGTTCACCTTTAGTGGAAGGTGCTTCTGTAACAGCTAAAGTTGAAAAACAAGGCCGTAGCAAGAAGGTTATCGTTTTCAAATACAAGCCGAAAAAAGGTTACAGCAAGAAGCAAGGTCATCGTCAACCATACACAAAAGTAGTAGTTGAAAAAATCAACGCGTAAGGCGTGATTTAGATGATACGTGTTTCAATTACACGCACGACAGAAAATAAAGTGCAATCCTTTTCTATAAGTGGCCATGCTAATTTCGCAAATCGTGGTCAGGACATCGTATGTGCTGGCGTATCAGCTGTGTCAATCGGTTCGATAAATGCAGTTATGTCATTAACGGACGCCGACCTTGATATTAAACAGGCAGATAGCGGGTACATTAGCGTTAACGTTCCTGATTTCACTGATGCTGAGATAGATAGTAAAGTGCAGCTTTTATTAGAAGGAATGATTGTTTCTTTACAAACGATCGAAAAAGATTATGGCAAATATATAACAATTTCCGAACAAGTGGGAGGTGCAACATAATGTTAAGATTAGACCTTCAGTTTTTCGCATCTAAAAAGGGTGTAGGTTCTACAAAAAACGGCCGTGACTCTATGGCGAAGCGTCT
This sequence comes from Bacillus sp. HMF5848, assembly GCF_003944835.1. Lineage (GTDB taxonomy): Bacteria > Bacillota > Bacilli > Bacillales > HMF5848 > HMF5848. The sequence continues at coordinate 3,027,672 of NZ_RWIV01000001.1, read as the reverse complement.
TGGCGCTAAGCGTGCCGATGGACAATTTGTATCAGGTGGTTCAATTCTTTACCGTCAACGCGGTACTAAGATTTACCCAGGAGCAAACGTTGGCCGTGGCGGCGACGATACATTATTCGCAAAGGTTGACGGAGTAGTACGCTTCGAGCGTTTAGGCCGTGACCGTAAGCAAGTGAGTGTATATCCAGTAGCTCAAGAAGCTTAATTTTATATGCTTATAAAAAACCCCTTTCCCGCGTTGGGATTGGGGTTTTTTATTGTACAGTAGTAAAGTAGATACTGTCTAACTCCACGCTCTCAAGAGGTTTTTTATGAGTAACCTACTTCGCACATATAGTCAGATTCGTTTGTTTTGTTTTATACTACATAGGGTAGATGAGGTCATTGTTAATTTTTATAACAAATTTAAGTGGCTGAGAGTTTATTGTATGCTATAATCCAATAAATGAGTGGTTTCACGGATTATCATTAAGTAAGTAGGTGAATATATATGAAACAAAATTGGGAACTTACAGAGGTTCTCCATCATTCAAGGCATGATTGGTTAAATCGTATGCAAATTATTAAAGGTAACTTGTCATTACATAAATATGAGCATGTTGAGGATATCATAAGCAATATCGTGTCTGAAATGCAGCATGAATCGAAGTTATACAATTTAAAAGTACCTAAATTAGCTGTTTTACTAATGACATATAACTGGACAACCCCGCCGATTATTCTTGAGTATGAAGTGATTGGTGATGTATACAGTCTTACTGACTATGATGAAGAGCTGTATACTTGGTGTGCTGCATTTATACAATGCTTACAACAACAGGTGGAGCCAGGTTCAGATAGTCATTTAAGTCTATCAATTGAGCTTAGTAAGGATAGTATTCGTTTCTTTTTTGATTTTAGTGGAATAATAAAAAATAGTTCAGATATTATAAATTGGATTAAGAGTCAATCTAATGTTGGTCGTATAGCTGTGATAGAGAATGCCGTTTTAGACAATGAGCTCACAGTTGCTCTTGAAATCCAATAATTGTATTTTTCTTTATAGAAAGGAAGTCGCACATTGTTTGTCGATCAAGTCAAGATATATGTAAAAGGTGGAGATGGCGGAAACGGGATGGTAGCGTTTCGCCGTGAGAAATATGTACCTAAAGGTGGGCCAGCAGGTGGAGATGGCGGAAAGGGATCAAATGTTGTCTTTGAAGTAGAGGATGGCTTACGGACTCTAATGGATTTTCGCTATAAACGTCATTTTAAGGCAACACCTGGCGAGCATGGTATGTCAAAAGGGATGCATGGGCGCAACGCCGACGATATGGTTGTAAAGGTGCCACCAGGTACGGTTGTAAAAGATGAGGATACACAAGAGGTTATTGCTGATTTAACAGAGCATGGTCAACGTGCTGTTATTGCTAGAGGTGGACGAGGCGGACGTGGTAACACACGCTTTGCAACGCCAGCAAATCCCGCACCAGAAATTGCTGAAAACGGAGAACCAGGACAAGAGCGTCATGTTGTGCTTGAACTAAAGTTACTTGCTGATGTTGGGTTAGTAGGCTTCCCAAGTGTAGGGAAATCTACATTACTTTCGATTGTGTCTGCTGCAAAGCCGAAGATTGCCGAATATCACTTTACTACACTTGTACCTAATTTAGGTGTTGTAGAAACGCAAGACGGGCGAAGCTTTGTAATGGCTGATTTGCCTGGATTAATTGAAGGTGCTCATGCAGGTGTCGGTCTAGGACATCAGTTTTTAAGACATATTGAGCGTACGCGTGTGATTGTTCACGTTATTGATATGGCTTCTATTGAAGAGCGTGATCCGTATGAAGATTATGTAGTCATTAATGATGAGCTTCGTGAGTACAATTTAAGGCTAACAGAGCGTCCGCAAATTATCGTGGCAAATAAAATGGATATGCCGGGAGCCGAAGAAAACTTAAAAGCCTTTAAAGAAAAGCTAAAAGATGATTTTCCAATCTATCCGATTTCTGCAGTTACTCATTCGGGAATTCGCGAGCTTTTATTTGCCATTGCAGATACTATAGAGAAAACACCTGAGTTTCCAATGGAGACTAAAGATGAGCCAACTGAAAATCGCGTTGTCTATCGTCATGAAAAGGAAATGCCTGATTTCAAAGTATCTCGTGAAAGTGATGGTACATTTGTCATAACAGGAGACAGACTCGAAAAGTTATTTAAAATGACTGATTTCTCAAGAGATGAATCTGTTCGTAGATTTGCTAGACAGCTTCGTGGTATGGGAATTGATGATGCGTTACGCGAGCGCGGTGCAAAAGATGGAGATATCGTGAAAATATTGGATTATGAGTTTGAATTTATAGAATAGCTTATTCTCAGGAGAGGAGAAGACGCTTAATATGGTAAATAAAAAAGAAAGATTTTTTCTAGTTAGAGAAGATGTGCTTCCTGAAGCTATAAAAAAAACCATAGAGGCTAAGGAACTCATTGAAAAAGGGAAGGCAAAAGGCATTGCAGAAGCAACCGCTATGGCGGATGTGAGCCGCAGTGCTTTTTACAAATATCGTGATGCCGTCTTTCCGTTTCATCGTGTTGTTAAGGAGAATATTATTTCGCTGTTTATTTACCTTGAAGACCGTTCGGGTACTCTATCAGAAGTACTGCATGTCGTCGCAAAGGCTGGATTTAACATTTTAACAATACATCAAACGATTCCTCTCCAAGGACGTGCTAATGTCACGCTTTCACTTGATACGTCTGCTATGACTGTCGAAATTAATGAATTGCTAGCACATATTAGACGTTTGGAGTTTGTTATTAAAGTGGATGTACTTGGCACAGGTGTATAAGGGGGAGGAAATACTTTGAACTCAGTAGGGTTTTTAGGTCCAAAGGCTACGTTCACGCATTTTGCTGTGTCTTCTATGTTTCCTACAAGTGAAAAAGTCCCTTTTCATACTATTCCAGAGGTGATTGATGCAGTTGGCTCTGGAGAAGTGGTATGGGGGGTAGTTCCTTTAGAAAATGCATTAGAGGGCTCTGTCAATCTGACTATAGATTATTTGATACATAGTGTTCCTTTGCATATTGTTGCTGAGCTTGTGACACCAATCAAACAGCATTTAATGGTATGTCCTGATAATGCAAACAATTGGCGAAATATTACGAAAGTGTATTCTCATTCACACGCTATAGCACAATGCCATAAATTTTTGCATCAACAGTTTAAAGGGCTTGAGCTAGAACATACATCTTCTACAAGTGCGGCAGCCCAGTTTGTTAGTGAAAACCCTGACCTACCAATCGCTGCTATTGCTAATAAAATGGCAGCTGAGGAATATAAATTAAAAGTTGTACAGGAAAATATTCATGATTACTCACACAATCATACTCGTTTTGTTGTGTTACATAAAGTGATGAAAAACTTAGAGACGGATAACAGTTTATATAAAGGCGATAAAACGACGCTTGTTATCACACTGCCGTCAGATGAAGAAGCGGGTGCGCTTCATCAAGTGTTGTCTGCTTTTGCCTGGAGAAAGCTAAATCTATCTAAAATCGAATCTAGACCTATGAAAACGGGACTTGGTCATTACTTTTTCATAATAGATATTGAGCAGAAAATGGATAAAGTTCTTATACCAGGAGCCATAGCAGAGCTAGAGGCGCTAGGGTGTAGCATAAAAGTGTTAGGGTCTTATCCATACTATCAAATTAAATAATGTATCTATTACCTCTTTAAGTATTTCTTAAAGGGGTTTTTTAGTAGGCTTCTATTTCCTTCATTTCTTGACTAGTGTGTGGAGTTTGGTGTAATTCAATCTTTGATATCGATTGAGACAAGTAGTAAAGAGCTTCCTACTTAAGAAAAGGGAATCTATATCTATCGGCAACATTTTAACTCTCATGCATAATATAGGGCATTAGCTCATAAAGTGTTGTGAAGCACTATGTTATTCAAATGATAGGAGCTATACAGTTATAAGGAGGGGACAACGACAGCATGAAGATTCATATTGTACAAAAAGGAGACACCCTTTGGAAAATCGCCAAAAAGTATGGTGTTGATTTTGAAGAACTAAAAAAGATGAATTCACAGCTAAGTAACCCTGATTTAATTATGCCAGGAATGAAAATAAAAGTACCATCCAATGGGGTACCAGTAAAAAAAGAAGCACAAGTAAAAGAATCGGTTAAAGAAACACAAAAGAAGGAAGCGGTTGCGCCTACACCACCTAAGCCAAAGGAAAAGCCACAGCCAAGTGTAGTTAGTCCAGAGGAAACACCACAGCCAAGTAAAATGAAACCAGAACCACCTAAGGCTGTACATCCATTTGCTGAAAAGCCAATGAAATCAAAAGCTGTCATGGAAGAAGATGAAGGAGTAAATAAAGCGCCAGTTATGCCGAACATGCCAAATATGCCAATGATGCCTAAGGCACCAACCATGCCTGAAGTGGATATTAACAACTATTACTTAATGAACATGAACGTACAGCAACCACCTGTACCCCCTATGCCAATGAAGCCACAAATGAAACCGGATATGAAGCCTGAGATGAAACCACAGGTGAAGCCAGACATGAAGCCTGAGATGAAACCACAATTGAAACCAGACATGAAGCAACCTATGAAGCCTGACAATATCTTGCCGGGTATGATGAAGCCGGATTTTGATGATGTAGAGGAAATGAAAGGTAAAGATCTAATATCACCACAACAAACAGGTGAAATGGAGGGTCATGCCGGAATGAACATGCCAAATATACCTTTCGTACCTTACGGGCAACCATTTGGTCAACAGCCTTATGGGCAACAGTTTGCACAACAGCCATACGGACAACAATTTGCACAGCAACCTTTTGGTGCTATGCCTTTTAATCAAGCACCGTACGGCTATAATCCATATGCTGCTACAACTCCATACCCACAAGCAGGTATGCCATATGAAGATGATGATGATGATGAGCTAGAAATGCCATCAGTGCCTAATGTAAACTATGCTCAAAATCCACAAGCTGTAGCACCGGCTCAAACAGGACCATATACACCAAATTTAGCCGATTGTTATCCAATATCACCATTAATGCCGGGAGATGGATTTGGTTATAATGCTGCAGGACCATTTCCAGGTTACGGTATGCCACTAGCGGGATACCCTGAGGCTGTAAGCCCAACTGAGGATTTTGATGACAATCCAGATTATGATCACGGTACGCCAGCACCTGGTACTGGTTTTCCAGGAGGCTATGGCATGCAGCAACCATTTGCACCAAACCCATATGGCGCACAAGCACCGTTTGGAGGTGTACCAGGCGGATTCGCCGCACAAGCACCATACGGAGGTGCACCAGGTGGCTTCGGCGCACAAGCACCGTTCGGAGGTGCACCAGGTGGCTTCGGCGCACAAGCACCGTACGGAGCTGCACCAGGTGGCTTTGGCGCACAAGCACCATACGGAGGTGCACCAGGTGGCTTCGGCGCACAAGCACCATACGGAGGTGTACCAGGCGGATTCGGTGCACAAGCACCATACGGAGGTGCACCAGGACCGTATGGAGCAGTACCAGGTGGATTTACACCTTCTCCACACGGAGGACCAACAGGATATGGTTCACCATCACCAGGAGGTTTTGGAGTAAATCCATATCAAGGAGTTCCTGGTATGCAACAACCAGGCTTTGGCTTCCAACAAGCCCCTTATGGTGGGTTCGCAGGAGCGAACCCATATGACTACAGACAAAATCCTGTATTTGGGGAACCAGACTTAGAAGATGAAGATAATGATTAATGAGAGAAAGACGGCTTTTCATGAGCCGTCTTTTTTTCTGTTGTTTAACGAAAGGAGTCACAATTTTTGTCATTTTTAGTCGATATTTGCAGGTGCCTGGCACGTCGAAAATTGGAGTGTCTAAAAAGCCAGTAAAATCAACGGTTCAAAAATTGTCGTTAAATGTCGGTGCCAGGCACCGACATTTATCTGCATATAATGACAAACAATTACATATCCGAGTCATTGTCCAGCACAATTAACGCATTCTACGGCTGTAGTCGGTCACAAGAGTTGTACTATGCACTCATTAAGATAGAACGCGGACTAGGTTCAATATTTTTACATAAATCAAATCTCTATGTCTACACGACATTAGCCCTAATTAATAATTCGTTCTCTTACGTTCAGCACGATTATGAAATCGAATATAAGACCGCAAATGATTTCACCTGAATTTTTCATACAAAAAAATTATTGTAAGCGTATTTATGTGATTTTTTGCTTTTTAAAGGTTGTTTTTACCACTAGTTTTATGTATAACAGAGTACAAAGATTACTTTTTTAGGAGGATAAAACTTTGGAAAAAGAAAAAATAGAAGTGGTTATTGATTCTCTTGTATCATGGCTACAAGAGCAAGTATCAAGTGCTGGCCTTAACGGAGCATTAGTTGGTATTAGTGGTGGTATTGACTCTGCCGTTGTTGCGCATCTTATTAAAAGAGCTTTTCCAGACTCATCTTTAGGCTTGATTATGCCGTGTAAAAGTAACCCTAAAGACCAGCAAGATGCTGAAAGAGTAGCTGCTAGCTGTGGGATAAACCATCAGGTTATAGATTTAACAAAAGCACATGATGCTTTATTTAGTGAAGTATTGAACAGTCTAAAGCAAGCGGGAGAATGGAATGAAAATGCATCTAAACTAGGTGATGCCAATACAAGAGCTCGTCTAAGAATGACAACATTATATGCTGTTGCCAACAATTACGGGTATATTGTAGTAGGTACAGACAATGCAGCAGAATGGCATACTGGCTACTTTACAAAGTATGGTGATGGTGGAGTAGACTTAGTTCCACTAGTTCATTTTACAAAAGGACAAGTGAGAGAGCTTGCGAAGGTTTTAGGTGTACCTGACGAAATTATTACGAAAGCGCCAAGCGCAGGACTTTGGGAAGATCAAACAGATGAAAATGAAATGGGTACAACATATAATATGATTGATGCTTATTTAACTGGTCAAGCTATTCCTGATAAAGATAGAGAAATTATTGACTCATTACATAATAAGTCTGAGCATAAGCGACAAATGGCGGCAGCACCACCAAAATCAATTACCTTCAACTAACATAAATAAAAATCCCCCTTCGTTACAATCTATATGTGAGCAATACTTTTTGCTCACTATTTTGTAGCAAGGGGGTTTTGTATTGAATAGACGTTTATTAACAGGAACAACTGCGTTATTAATTACTAGTATGTTGGTTGCCTGTGGAGCAAATGAAGGTGCTATGGACCAACGTGACAATGGGACTGAAAATGTAACACCGATAGGATTTTATACAAACGAGGATACTAATGATTACGGTGATCGTGGGAGAAATACACGAACTCCTACCAATGTTACGTACGAAAATAACCGTAATGACGCAAATGGTAATGCTACTTTTGTAGATAATGATGGTCCTATCACCGAAATGATTGAACAAACGGATACAAATCGTACACGTTATGGTAACGGTCATAGATATGACTATATAAATGGAATGAGCGATCTTGAAAGGGAAAAAACGTATTCTAACTACACACCTCCAACAAGTGTTACTAATCGTGTAGATAATAACAAAGCCTCAAACATGCAGGAAGGATTAAACTACGGAGCATTAGTTGATGAAATCACTGCACGTGTTTTAGATCTTGATAATGTAAATGATGCTCGTACAGTTTTATATGGTGACACAATTTTAGTTGCGGTTGATTTAAATGATGACAACAACGCTGCAGCTAATAGAAAAGTACGTAATGCAGTTAAAGCAATTGCTGGTGATTATAATGTGCAAGTTGTCACAGGTGATGATGCTTTTACACGCGTTCGTGACCTAGATTATAGCTTAAGAAACGGCGGAAGAATGGATCATCTTCAAGTTAAATTTCGTGAGTTGTATGATGATACCGGAGAATCTGTACAACGACCATTTCAAGTTAACGAATAATGTATTGTTTTAAAGACACAGGGACCTTTTGGTCTTTGTGTCATTTTTTTGTAAGATATGTCTTCGGTTTGAGATATGCTGGGGTATTTACAGGACTTTTCTAAAAAGGGAAAACCCATCTCCTTTAGGTGTGGAAGTGTCACAATAAGAGTTCTTACGCTATTATAAGACTATGTAATAGTTCTCTATTCATAGTTCAGGTTTAAATTTTTTACTTTGTGGTGATACTAAGAACGAGGTAGATATAACTATAACAAAAGAAGTTTTCAAGTGCATCAGATAATAATCTGAAAACGATGTGAGCAATGCGTTCACAAAAACTTCGAGGTGATCATATATGAAGAGGACCATTCGCATAATTAGTATAATAATACTGCTACTAGTTTGCACTGCTATAAGTTCAATAATAAAAATGCCGTTAGTCTTTGGGGAAGACAACCTAAGGAATGAAGAGTCTGTATATGAAATTTCAGGACCTTTGTCAGTAACTGTTTTACTAGAAAGAGTCTATATTGACGGAGAAGTAAGTGAAGAAATAGTAGAGGAAACTATTTGGTCGATGGAGGACTTTTGGTCAGAATATGCAGATTGGCAGCTAGTTGATCAAAATGAGGAAATTATCGTATTTCAAAAGAATATTGATGATATCTCACCGTTGTTAAAGGCGAATGGCTATTTTGGAATAACTGACGAAGGCATTTTAACTATTTTTAACGGCAAGCCTGAACACTCACCACACAATGTGATACAATCTTTTTTTCAAATAAATATTGAAAAATTAGAGAGTTATCAGCACGACGAGCTTCGTAAAGGTATTAGAATTGAGTCTAAAGATCAATATGAACATGTCATAGAAACTTTTAAACCTTATTCTAATCAACCTTGAAAAGGAAAGAATCTTAGCAAAATGTAAAGTACATCACAGGCGTTTACCTTGACTGGTATACGTCTTTTTATATTTGCATAGTAGATTACAACTTAAAATGAGAACATACTTTTCCATAATAGATTCTCACTTTTAGTGAAAATGTGTTACAATGAAGGGCAGTATATATAGGGGAGAGACATGTATGATCGCCTTTTTAATAGGAAAAGTAGCGACTGTTACACCGCAATATGTAGTGGTCGAAAACAATGGAATAGGGTATCAAATTTTCACACCAAATCCATTTATATTTCATAATGACGAAACAGTTACAATATATACATATCAATACGTACGAGAAGATACGTTAGCATTATATGGTTTTCAAACGAAAGAAGAAAAAGAATTGTTTATTAAGCTCCTCAATGTTACCGGTATTGGTCCAAAAGGTGGCTTAGCAATATTAGCAGCTGGACGAGTTGATCAACTTGTAGCAGCCATCGAACGTGAAGATGAAAGTTTCTTAACAAAGTTTCCTGGTGTAGGAAAGAAAACGGCACGGCAAATTATTTTAGACTTAAAAGGCAAACTTGAAGAGTTTATAGACGATCTATTTACGGAACCTACAAAACAAACTACTACTAAAGTAAAAGATGGCTCTGTTGCTCTAGAGGAAGCTTGCGAAGCATTGCAAGCACTTGGATATTCTGATAGAGAAATTCGTAAGGTTAAGCCGCTACTTCAAGAAGAAGCTCTCACGACAGATCAATACATAAAACGTGCATTACAGCTTTTGCTGAATCAATAGTATGGTGTAACGGATTCGAACTGTAGAGAAACTTGTCATTAAAAAGCGTAAGGAAATGTAAGGTGCGGTGAGATTTGGGTTTATTAAGATGAAATAAAAAGTGGTGATTTAGTTGCATGAACGAATTATTTCGGGAGAGGCTGTAAGTGATGAACAGTCATTTGAGTATAGCCTTCGTCCTAAAAATTTAGCACAATATATCGGCCAGGATAAAGTGAAGGAGCATTTAAAGATATTTATTGAGGCTGCTAAACTTCGGCAGGAGTCTTTAGACCATGTATTGTTATATGGGCCTCCTGGACTTGGAAAGACGACGTTATCGTTAATAATTGCTAATGAGATGAATGTCAATTTGCGAACAACAAGCGGACCAGCTATTGAGCGTCCTGGTGATTTAGCGGCAATATTGTCTACACTCGAGCCTGGAGATGTACTGTTTATTGATGAAATTCACCGTCTTCATCGTAGTGTTGAAGAGATTTTATATCCTGCTATGGAGGATTTTTGTTTAGATATTGTAGTAGGCAAAGGGCCTTCAGCAAGATCTATTCGTCTTGATTTACCTCCGTTTACACTTGTTGGTGCCACGACAAGGGCAGGCATGCTTTCTGCTCCTCTACGGGACCGATTTGGCGTCCTTTGTCGCTTAGAATATTATCAAGTATCACATTTGACAGAAATAGTTAAAAGAACAGCCTCTGTATTTGACGTTGAAATAACAGATGATGCAGCACATGAAATAGCATCAAGATCGAGAGGAACACCACGTATTGCCAATCGCTTGTTACGTCGAGTGCGCGATTTTGCGCAAGTACGTGGAGATGGTACCATTTCTACAGAACTGGCAAACATAGCGTTAGAGCTTCTACAAGTTGATAAGCTAGGGCTCGACCATATAGACCATAAGCTTATCAATAATATAATTGAAAAATTTAAAGGTGGTCCGGTTGGCCTTGATACAATTGCTGCAACAATTGGAGAAGAACGAGACACGATTGAAGATGTTTATGAGCCATATTTACTGCAAATCGGATTTTTACAACGTACGCCGCGAGGTCGTGTTGTAACTGAACTTGCATATCGACATATTGGCCGGGAGGTTAATTCTGATGAATGACGGGAATCTTCCAAAGCTCATAATGACTATTGGTGGTGTTTTGCTAGTGATCGGTTTTTTGATGCAGTTTATCAAAATCGGTCGACTGCCAGGAGATATTTTTATTAAAAAGGGGAATACTACTTTTTATTTTCCCATCGTCACTTCCATCATTTTAAGTATTGTGTTATCCTTTATTTTTTATGTAATCGGGCGAATGCGCTAATTTACTACAGCAGGTGATATCCATGGATGTACAAGAATTTGATTTTTATTTACCAGACCACTTAATTGCACAAACCCCACTTAAGAACCGTGAGGGTTCTCGATTAATGGTTGTAGACAAGGAAACAGGTAATATTGAGCATAAGTATTTTCGTGATATTCTACATTATTTAAACGAGGGCGATTGTCTCGTTTTGAACGATACTCGTGTGTTACCAGCTAGACTGTATGGAGTGAAAGAAGATACAGGTGCTACTATTGAAGTGCTGTTATTAAAGCAAGTTCATGGTGATACATGGGAAACACTCATTAAACCGGCGAAACGAATAAAAGAAGGCAGCGTTATACATTTCGGTGATGGTTTATTAAAAGCAACGTGCACAAAGATGTTAGATCATGGTGGACGTCATCTAGAGTTTACATATGATGGTATTTTCCTTGAAGTTCTTGAAGAGTTAGGCGAAATGCCCCTTCCTCCATACATTAAAGAGCAACTGAAGGAAAAGGAAAGATACCAAACAGTGTATGCGAGAGAGCCAGGCTCTGCTGCAGCGCCTACAGCGGGCTTACATTTTACTGAACAACTGCTCGAGGATATTAGGGCAAAAGGCATTCATACAGCGTTTGTAACGTTGCATGTTGGTCTAGGTACGTTTAGGCCAGTGTCAGTTGATAAGGTTGAGGAACACAACATGCATGCAGAGTTTTATCAAATGACAGAGGGGACAGCACGTCTTTTGAACGATGTACGTGCGAAAGGTGGACGAATACTTGCTGTTGGAACAACGTCCACACGCACCCTTGAGACGATTGCACGAGACAATGAAGGGAAGTTTGTTGAATCAAGCGGATGGACAGACATATTTATATATCCAGGCTATGAGTTCAAAGCAATCAATGGGTTGTTAACGAATTTTCATTTGCCTAAGTCGTCTTTAGTGATGCTTGTAAGTGCTCTATTAGGTAAAGAAACTACCCTGCGAGCATATAAAGAAGCTGTAGACGAATCATATCGTTTCTTTAGCTTCGGCGATGCAATGTTTATAAAATAGGCTCTGTTAACCCGTTGTTGATTTTCGCTACAATCAACAATTGACAATTAACTAAAATAAGCAACATGGCTCTTTCATACAGCCAACCATGTTAAGAAAATTCGCACCATGGAGATTGAAAAAAAGTACTGCTCATAGATAAGAACTAAGAATGAGCGGACATACACGACACTCCTGCGGAAAAATAATCAAGCCAAGACCCCACAGGGCACATGCCCGAGGAGGCTTGGCTGATTGTCCGCGGAAAGGGAGTGGATGGGAGCGAATCGAAAATCAAAATAAAGGTTTATTTTCAGGGTAGACATTAAATAAAATAAAATCACCAAGAAAGACAGGTGGAAAGAAGCATGGCAGCAATACGCTATGAATTAATTAAAACATGTAAACAAACAGGTGCTAGACTTGGACGTGTTCACACGCCACATGGTACAATTGAAACGCCCGTTTTTATGCCTGTTGGAACATTAGCCACTGTAAAAACAATGGCGCCTGAAGAACTAAAGGATATGGGTGCAGAGATAATCTTGAGTAATACATATCATCTGTGGCTTCGTCCAGGTCATGATATTGTAAAAGAAGCAGGCGGCCTACATAAGTTTATGAATTGGGACCGTCCAATCTTAACAGACTCGGGTGGATTCCAGGTTTTTAGTTTAAGTGAATTCCGCAAAATTGAGGAAGAAGGCGTACATTTCCGAAATCACTTAAATGGTGACAAGCTGTTTTTATCACCAGAGAAGGCAATGGATATTCAAAATGCGCTTGGTTCCGATATTATGATGGCGTTTGACGAATGTCCTCCGTATCCAGCTGAATTTGATTATATGAAAAAGTCCGTAGAGCGTACTTCAAGATGGGCTGAGCGCTGTGTTAATGCTCATCAACGTCCAGAAGACCAAGGGCTATTTGGTATTGTTCAAGGTGGAGAATACGAGGAACTTCGTAAGCAAAGCGCTCGTGATTTAATTTCTTTAGATTTCCCAGGCTATGCTATTGGAGGGCTATCAGTAGGTGAGCCAAAAGATGTAATGAACCGAGTTCTTGAATTTACGACACCATGGCTACCAACCGATAAACCAAGATATTTAATGGGTGTCGGCTCACCTGACTCGTTAGTGGATGGGGCTATTCGTGGCGTGGACATGTTCGACTGTGTCTTGCCAACTAGAATTGCACGTAACGGTACAGTTATGACCTCTATAGGGCGATTGAATATCAAAAAAGCTGAGTATGCAAGAGACTTTTCTCCACTTGATGAGAATTGCTCATGTTATACATGTCGTAATTATTCGAAAGCTTATATTCGACATCTCATCAAAACAAACGAGATTCTCGGAATGAGATTAACATCTTATCATAATTTGCATTTTCTGATAAAATTAATGGAGCAAGTCCGTCAAGCAATTCGTGAAGATCGGCTTGGAACATTCAGAGATGAATTTTTCGAGTCTTATGGGTTTAATAAACCAAACGCGAAAAACTTTTAAGCTTGAAATGGTACCTAGAAAGGGGTGAACTAGTAGATGGAGCTTTTTAACACAATATGGCCTTTAGCATTAATGTTTGTTTTGTTTTATTTCTTACTTATCCGTCCACAGCAAAAACGTCAAAAGGCAGTTGCAGAAATGCAAGCTAACTTAGCAAAAGGTGACAAAGTAGTCACTGTTGGTGGTATTCATGCGATTGTTGACTCAATGGATGAGGATAAAGTTGTTTTAAAAACAGGTGATGGTACACGTTTAACGTTTGACCGTCAAGCAATTCGTGACGTAAATAAGTAAACGATAAAATGAACGAGCCAGGTACATAATTATGTGCCTGGCCATTATTTTTTGTCCATGTATCGGACATGTAATTATGCTCCATGTATCGGACATGTAATTACGCATTGATTTTTTTCGACTATGACTTTTTTTGATTTAGGTGCAAAGCAGTGCTTCAGTCTTTTTTTCAGGACTCTTCAGACGTAGTGTTCTTCTAGCACTATTGTATCCCGTTACTAAGATTTAGATTAGTTAGCTCCTCGGGAGTTACCTGATAGATTAACACCCATAGCTCCACCTATAATCGCTGTCAAAAGAAATCCGGCGTGATACAACAGTTGTTGTATTGAAATGGTTGATTCGAAGCCAAGAAATTGAAATAAAAATACAATAGTAGAGAATAGTAGTGCTGTTAGTCCGCCCATTAACCATCCTTTTTCCTTGCCTTTTCCTCCTGAAATAAACCCACCAATAAATAAGGCAATAAAAGAACAAACGGTAATCATCCATGTAACTTGTTCTTCTTCAATGTCTGTAAATTTTAGTAGCAATGAGAACACTAAGCTCGTTACAACTCCCACTATTAGAATTGCTAAAACTCCATATAAAATAGCTGCACCGACACGTCTACCATCCATATATGCTTTCCCTCCTCTAAACAAATATGTTTAGTACATGCTTATTCCTTGTCCTGAAGAAATAGAATAGAAATATTTTTTAGGACTAGCTACATATAATGTATAGAGGAAAAATTGGAGGGATCATATGATAGCGTCTATCTTAGCAATTATCATATTTTTTATTGTGTATATATTTTTGTTAACGGAAAAACTCGACCGTGCTCTAATTGCTGGTACAGGTGGCGTGCTAATGTTTGTGGCGGGTATTTATGATATAAACAAAGGCTTTCAACAATACATTGATTGGAATACTATTGCGTTACTATTGGCGATGATGATTCTCGTGTCCATTACAAGTAGAACAGGTGTGTTTGAGTACACAGCTATAAAAATGGGTCAATTAGTGAATGGACATGGGGCCGGTTTGTTAATTGTTATCTCATGCTTTACTGCAATAGGAAGTGCTTTTTTAGCTAATGTTACGACTGTTTTACTGATTGTGCCTGTTTTGTTAACGATTACGAGATTGTTGCAAATATCAGCGATACCATACTTAATTGCTATTATTATTTCTTCTAATATTGGTGGTACAGCGACGTTAATTGGCGATCCTCCTAATATTATGATTGGGCAAGCTGTGAAGCATCTGACTTTTAACGACTTTTTAGTTCACTTAGCACCAGTTTCCTTTTTTATTTTTGTTGTGATTATTAGTTTATTGTTGTTTTTCTACAAAGACGCTATTAAAGTAACGGCAGTAAATCGCGAAAAGCTATCACAGATAGACGCAAAGAGCTTTGTAGTGGTGGATGCGACCTTAGTGAAAGCTTTAACAGTCTTAATTGTTACGATTGCAGGTTTTATATTTTCGTCTTACTTAAATCTAGATTTAACGACGGTTGCTTTAGCTGGTGCGGTGTTACTTCTTCTATTAACATATAAAAGCCAGCCGCCTGAGGAGATTTTAAGGCAGGTAGATTGGGCTACCTTATTTTTCTTTATCGGTTTATTTATGCTTGTTGGAGGACTCGAAGAAACAGGAATTATATCAGAACTATCAAGAAGCATTGTATTTTTTACAGAAGGCGATTTACCTAAAACAGCGTTGCTAATTTTATGGATGACTGGTCTATTTTCTGGATTTGTTGATAACATCCCATTTGTTGCTGCGATGATCCCAGTTGTGTTTGAATTTCAGGACTATGGTATGAAAAACTTGGATCCGTTATGGTGGTCAATGGCATTAGGGGCCTGTTTAGGGGGAAATGGAACTTTATTAGGCTCATCATCCAATTTAGTAGTCGCTGGATTAGCTGCGAAAGCACAAGAGCCGATAGCATTTTTAAAGTTTCTAAAAATAGGAATGTTTACCGTAATGTTGTCTTTAGCGATATCAACAGTTTATATTTACATTCGCTACCTTATTCCGTTTTTATAAAGGAATTTGGGTAATTGTAACAGCATCATTTTATAAGCGAAGTAAAACACTATGTATATATGAAGATAAGGCATAAGTTGGTGATAACGTGGAGGAATATTTGATAATTATTTTTAGAACTCTCTTGCTGTATGCTTCTATAGTCGTGATCTTTCGATTAATGGGAAAGCGTGAGATAGGGGAGTTAAGTATTCTAGATTTAGTTGTCTTTATTATGATTGCTGAAATGGCTGTTACCGCCATTGAGGACACTAAAGATCCTATCACTCATACACTATTTCCAATGGGTTTGTTAATGATTATTCAAATTACATTGTCGTTTATTTCTTTAAAAAGTAAGAGCATTCGAGAAATCCTTGACGGTAAGCCTACCGTAATAATCGATAAAGGTAATATTAACGAACAGGAAATGAAGAAACAACGGTATAATATGGATGATCTACTGCAGCAGTTACGTGAAAAAAACGTCAAAAATATAGCGGACGTAGAATTTGCTATACTTGAGCCTTCAGGAAAGTTATCCGTTTTTGAAAAAGACCAAGAAAATGCAAGTACTTTAGCATTGCCACTCATTGTCGATGGGAAAGTAGATGAAGAGCATCTTAAGAAAATCAACAAGACGAATTTGTGGCTAAGACAACGCTTGAGGGAGCTAGGGTATACTGATATAAAAAACATAACTTACTGTAGCTATGAGGATGGTGTGTTTTTTATAGATAAAAAAGAGGAAAGCTAACTAAAACGAACGGCGAGGACAACTTGCCGTTCGTTTTTAATGGGGAACATATTTAGAAAGTGTTTTGCCAATAAGTGGAACCCGGATAATTTCATTCTTTTTAATAAGACCTAACATCATTAGTAAAACAGAATAGATGAAAGATGTGATAGTAATTGCAAGTAGGGTAACCATTAACATTGACAGGCTTTCGCTAAAACGTGTGTATACAAACATACCAGCTAGTCCAGATAAAACAATGGCGACGCCTCCTTTTATATAATCGCGAACATAAAAGGTAAACGAAATAGCTTTAATTATAGTAGCCCAATGTAACAAGGTAACGAGTACAAAGCCGGTTACGATCGCCAATGCGGCTCCCATAATTCCTAGTTCAGGTCTTGTCGCTAATAGAAATATAGCTGCCGTTTTTACAGTAGCACCAATTAAACTGTTGATCATAGCGGCTCTAGCAAGGTTTAACGCTTGTAAAGCAGCGGCAAGCGGCCCTTGAAAATAATAGAAAATAAAAAACGGTGCCAACACCTTAACAAATACAGCTGGGTTGCTTGTACCATACATAAGCTGCATAAGAGGTTCAGCAAAGACATAGAGGACTACAGTTGCTAACCCTCCACTAACGAATGATAAGCGCATAGCTTGTTGAAGTCTATGCTCAATTAACGTGTACTGTTTTCTTGCGGCTGCTTCACTAATAGCGGGTACTAGCGTGGTAGATAAGCTAACAGTTATGAAGGACGGTAAAAATAATAATGGCAAAGCATACCCTGTTAGTTCTCCATATTGTCTTGTTGCCATTGCAACAGTAACCCCAGCAATAGCTAAGCTTTGTGCGACTATAATCGGCTCGAAAAACCAAGCCACAGAGCCAATTAATCTACTACCAGTTGTCGGCAATGCAATGTCCATAAGCTCATTAAATGTAGAGCGACCAGATTTCGCAAACTTAAAGAAATTGCGACGTACCTTTATACGCTTTTTAAGACGGAACATAAATAACATATAAATCATAGATGCTAATTCACCAATAACTGCGGAAATCATAGCACCTGCTGCTGCAAATTCAACGCCGTACGGTAGTAATGTTTTTGTGCAGATAGCAACAAATATGATGCGTACGACTTGTTCAATGACCTGAGAGTATGCGGATGGCCGCATATTTTGTCGCCCTTGAAAGTAGCCGCGTAACACGCTAGAAACAGCGATAATAGGAACCACAGGAGCAATTGCTATAAGTGGATAATATGTTCTTTCATCTGTTAGTAGTGTTTGTGACAGAAAAGGAGCTAAAAAAATCATACCGGTTGTAAAGAAAATACTTAAAATACCGGTTGTCGTGAGAGAGACGACTAGGATTTTTTTTATTTTCCGTTGATCACCTACTGCCTCTGCCTCTGCTACTAGCTTTGATATTGCAACCGGTAAGCCGAGCTGAGTAAGAGTGATGGTTAAAACAAGCGTAGGTACCGCCATCATATAGAGGCCCACACCCTCTTCTCCAATTAGACGTGCTACGACAATGCGGTTTATAAAGCCTAGAGCGCGTGTGATTAATCCTGCTAGAATTAATATGAAGGTTCCTTGTAAAAATGTTTGTTTTGACATGTGCTTTTCCCTACCTTCTCAAACGAGCTAATATCATATACAATAATGTATATGCGAGTTTGTTGGTCAAGCATGACAAGTTTCCCGCTTTGTGTAAAAACTTAAAAACAAATGGGGTGCCAATCAATGGAAAAGACCGAACATGTCCTTGATAAATATCAGACGATAATGATGCCTTTTTTAATTAGTAAAATGGAAGAAATCCAAATGCTTGGCTATGAGCAAGCAACCATTGACGATATTTGGACTTGTTTAAAAAAGAGGAAGTGGCGTAAAAAGGCAGATCAAAAAAGTGTTCACGAAATTGTCAATGATATTATGACATTGAAGGTTAGCGAGTTTATGACATATATATCAATAGAATCGCAAGTAACGGGTAGTATTTTTGATGAAGAAGGTTTAGATGACTTAAAAAAGCTGCTTGGTAAATAATAAAACGTACATGGTGCCTAAGGGCACTTTTTATTTGCGTTTTGTGATAATAAAATTACAGTCCTTGATAAATGCTAGAGCTCGAGGCGCCAATAATTTAGGAACAAGTGTAGATCAAGTTAGTCTTAATAAAGGAAAAGAATCAGTTTTTCCTTTAATTAAACAAAACTAGTTTTTTCTTGATCATAGAATAATGTCTCTAGTAGTCAGACATTTCCACGACTAGGACGCTTAGTACCGACAATACGAAACGTCGTCGCATTGTGAACGACTACAGCGCTCGCCGTCTGCTTGTCATCGTTACACAAAGCGCTTGTACTTTTCGCATTTAGTAAGTAAATGATTCTAATAGAAATCAAATTGACACGTTTGTTTCATTGGTTCATAATGGGTTTATTGTTATGAGACTAGCTGTCATAAGTTAGGATGTAAAAAAGGAGGCTTTTCAGTCATGGTGAAAAGAGGGAGAATCATTGCGTTTTTCCTCCTAGTACTTTTAATTGGAAGTACGATTGGAACAACGATTTCAGGTATTACTGAACGTATTAAGCTGGGACTTGATCTTCAAGGTGGGTTTGAGGTCCTATATGAAGTGTCACCAGCTAAAGTAGGCGATGTTATAGATCGCGAAGCAATGTTAAGTACGGTGGAAGCACTTAATAGACGTGTAAACGTCTTAGGTGTCAGTGAACCTAATATTCAAATTGAAGGTGAAGACCGTATCCGTGTTCAACTTGCAGGTATTGAAAACCAAAGTGAAGCACGAGAGATTTTATCAACGGAAGCAAATTTAACATTCCGGGATGTATTTGATAAGCAATTGTTAGATGGTTCCGACCTCGTTCAAGGTGGAGCAAAGCAAACCTTTGACCCTAACACAAATGCACCGATTGTCGCTTTAAAATTAAAGGATGCCGCAAGATTCAAGGAAGTTACAGAGCATATTTTGAGTCTAGCACCTAACAATTTAATGGTGATTTGGCTCGATTTTGAAGAGGGTGTAAGCTCATATCAAACTAATCCTAATGATCCTAAAATAATTTCAGCTGCATCTGTTAGACAAGTTTTTAATCAAACAGATGTTGTAATAGAAGGTAATTTTACGATTGAAGAAGCTGCTCAATTAGCTGACTTATTAAATGCAGGGGCACTTCCTGTTAAATTAACGGAGGTATACTCTACTTCAGTTGGAGCTAAGCTTGGTGAGCAAGCAATGCAGTCAACTATTTTTGCAGGATTTATTGGTATTGCAATCATTTTCTTATTTATGATTTTATACTATCGTCTGCCAGGTCTTGTAGCAACGATAACATTGTCGTTATATATTTACGTGGTGTTACTTGTATTTGATTGGATGAATGGTGTTCTGACACTACCAGGTATCGCAGCGTTAATTCTCGGTGTTGGTATGGCAGTCGACGCAAATATTATTACGTACGAGCGAATCAAAGATGAGTTGAAGCTTGGGAAAACAACGATGTCTGCATTTCGTGCAGGTTCTCGTCGTTCACTTTCAACAATCCTAGATGCCAATATTACGACATTACTAGCAGCCGGGGTTTTATTCGCGTATGGGACAAGCTCTGTACAAGGGTTTGCAACTATGTTAATTTTAAGTATTCTAGCAAGCTTTTTGACGTCTGTATACGCATCGCGATTATTCCTTGGGTTATTAGTAAATAGTCGTTGGCTTAATAATAAACCAGGACTGTTCGGCGTGAAAAAGAGTGATATTCTCGATATCGCGACTGTAACAGATGATACGGAGGTACCTACTAAATTTAGTAATTGGGACTTCGTAAAACGCCGTAAGTTATTCTTTATTATATCTAGTTCGATGGTAGTGTTAGGTATTATAGTAATAGCTATCTTCAGATTGAACTTAGGTATTGATTTTGCAAGTGGAACGCGTATTGAAATACTTGCTAACGATACTGTAACAGCAGAAGAAATTAAACAAGAATTTAATGCGTTAAATATTGAAACAAAGGATATATTCTTATCAGGTACAAACAATGAGATTGGTGTTGCTCGTCTACTTGGCGTGTTAGACCAAGGTGAAATAGCTAAAGTAAAAGATCACTTTGCAACGCTTTATGGTGCAGAGCCTAATATAAGCACTGTATCACCAACAGTAGGGAAAGAGTTAGCAAAGAATGCATTCATAGCAATTATGATTGCTTCGGTAGGTATCATTATTTATGTAACAATTCGCTTTGAAATCTATTTTGCATTAGCATCAATTGTCGCGCTATTACATGATGCGTTTTTCATTATTGTATTATTTAGTATTACAAGACTTGAAGTTGATTTAACGTTTATTGCAGCCGTTTTAACAATCGTCGGGTATTCCATCAATGATACAATTGTTACGTTTGATAGAATTCGTGAAAATTTGGCTCGAAAAAAACGCATAAAATCATTTGACGAATTAGCAGACATTGTTAATAAGAGTTTACAGCAGACGATGGTTCGTTCCTTCAATACTGTGTTAACAGTTGTCTTTGCTATTATTGCTTTGATTATTTTCGGAAGCTCAAGCATCTTGAATTTCTCTGTCGCACTTTTAATCGGTTTAATTTCGGGTACGTATTCGTCTCTTTTCATTGCTGCCCAGCTATGGCTAGTTTGGAAGGGACAGCAATTGAAAAGAAAAGGCGTGTTAAAAGTAGGCAAATCAGAGCCAAAAGAACCGAGACCAGAAGAGGTTGTGTAATATATATCAAAATGGATGCAGCAATGGCTGTATCCATTTTTTTAGGTATAAAAAAGTGCAAAAATTTGAACCTTGATGACTGTGTAGCTTCAGGCAGCCGACGACTCGAGTGAAAAATACAGCTCAATTTTGTATTGAAGGGGAAACAAAAAGCAGGTATATTTTCCTTTATTAGCAGATGATGGAATTTTTGGAGGCAATAAAAATGTTTTAGTAATCTCGCTGTTATTCAATCAAATATTTTGTGACAAAAGTACAACATAGTTTATATAGCCTAATGATGCTAGTGCTTATGGCCACGACAATACTTTTCTCCTGATTTTTAGGTGCGAATGGGTTACAATATAATTACAAGAAACGACAAGATAGGAGATAATTACATATGAAAAAACAATGGAATTTAATTTTAAGTTTAATTTTTGCATTAATTGTAGCGGTATTTGCGGTAATTAATGTGAATCCTGTAAACGTGAATTACGTTTTTGGAGCATCACAATTACCGCTCATCCTTGTTATATTAGGCTCTACGTTAATGGGAGGTATTATCGTTGGTTCAGTTGGCTTATTTCGTATGTATTTAACAAATCGAAAGCTTAAACAACTAACAAAGGAGCATGAAGCTGTAAAAGCAGAGCTTGAAAAAGTACGAACAGATTTGCAGGAGTGTGAGGAAAAAGAGAAAAGCGGTATGGTACAACATGAATTAGAAATGGAAGAAACTTTTATGGAAGATTCATCGAAATAAAGTAAACAATATTTAAAAACACTTTGCTCGCGAACAATCCCTCCTGTATAATAAGAAAGGTTGAGGAGGGACACGTAATGTTATCTTCAAAAACTCGCTGGAGTGTGAATAGGCCCGAGGCTAATGAAGTTGTGGCTTTATCAAAGGAACTCGGAGTAGAACCATTAACAGCACAACTGTTATATATGAGGGGACACCGCACTGCTGACAAAGCTCGTGCTTTTTTAAATGTAGAAGAACAAGAATTTTATGATCCTTTTTTACTTAATGGGATGGACAAAGTTGTGTCTCGCATAAAACAAGCAATTGAAAATGAAGAAGCTATCTTAGTGTATGGAGATTATGATGCAGACGGAGTAAGCTCTACTACGGTTTTAATGACAGCTTTAATTCGCCTTGGAGCGAAAGCTGATTTTTATATACCTAATAGATTTACAGAAGGATATGGCCCGAATGAAGCCGCTTTTACTTATGCACATGAAAGTGGGTACAAGGTTATTATAACTGTTGATACAGGGATATCAGCACTTAAGGAAGCAAAGCTTGCAAAAGATTTAGGTGTGGATTTAATTATAACTGACCACCATGAGCCAGGTGTTGAGCTTCCAGAAGCTTATGCTATTATTCATCCGAAAGTTACAGGTAGTCAATACCCTTTTCATGAACTAGCAGGAGTAGGTGTAGCATTTAAGCTAGCACACGCTTTATTAGGGCATGTTCCTACTGATTTGTTAGAAGTCGCAGCTATTGGTACGATTGCTGATTTAGTACCTTTACGAGATGAAAATCGCATAATAGCTGCAAAGGGTATACAACTCATGCGTCATACAAACCGCCCTGGTCTGTTAGCACTTCTTGAAATCTGTAAAATGGACAAGTCTGACATAACGGAAGAAACGATTGGATTTATGATTGGACCGCGTATCAACGCAGCGGGACGATTAGATTGTGCAGATCCAGCTGTTCATTTATTGTTAACAGATGATAATGAAGAAGCTAAAGACTTAGCGGCTGAGCTAGAGCAACTGAATAAAGAAAGACAAGAGCTCGTTAATACAATGGCTAAAGAAGCTCTTGCTGAGGTTGAGTCAAGGCAATTAAGAGATGATGAGGCTTCGGTCATTATAGTAGGTAAACCTGGCTGGAATGCAGGTGTTATTGGTATTGTTGCTTCAAAATTAGTCGAGAAGTATTATCGTCCGACTATTGTGTTAAGTATAGATGAACAAACAGGACTTGCAAAAGGTTCAGCAAGAAGTATTGAAGGCTTTGACTTATTTGAGAATTTATCAACTTGTCGAGATATTTTGCCTCATTTTGGTGGGCATACTATGGCTGCTGGCATGACGCTAAGTGTTACTCATATTGATGAACTTCAAAGTAGGTTAAATGAGCTAGCTAAAAAGAAGCTCACAAAAGAAGACTTACGTCCTATAACTTACGTGGATGTCTCTTGTGCTGTAGAGGATATTACGATTGATACCATTCAAGAACTAAATAAATTGGCTCCGTATGGTGTAGATAATCCTAAACCAAAAATACTAATAGATAATGTTGCTTACAAAGAGATGCGACGTATTGGCTCAGATGGTTCACATTTAAAGGTCCAACTAGCAGCCGATATGGACATTACTTTAGATGCTATTGGGTTTGGACTTGGAGAATTAAATGAAGAAATATCGCCTTTAACGAATGTATCAGTTGTCGGTGAGCTGTCGATAAATGAATGGAATAATGTGCGCAAGCCACAAATTATTCTTCGGGATTTAGCTGTTACAGAATGGCAGTTGTTTGATTGGCGGGGCACACGAGATCTTCAAAAGCAAATCAGTAAACTCAATAATAAGTATACAAAAATCATTTACTTTAATGATGATGTACTGACTGATTTACAGTTTATAAAAGATCAAAACATTTGTATTTCAGCTAAAGAGGCTGCCTCACTTAGTTTTCAAGATGAGCATATCATTTTAGCGGACATACCTACAAACGAGGGTCTGCTAAAGGAAATATTTACGGATGGAA
This sequence comes from Bacillus sp. HMF5848, assembly GCF_003944835.1. Classification (GTDB taxonomy): domain Bacteria; phylum Bacillota; class Bacilli; order Bacillales; family HMF5848; genus HMF5848. The sequence goes on along the minus strand of NZ_RWIV01000001.1, from coordinate 3,003,584 downwards.
CAAAACCAGCTCGTATTTATGCAGTATTTCATCAAAAAGACCAACATTTCTTTAGTACTATTCCAACTAGAGACCATTTTAAATGGTATTATGCTTTTTTAATGAAGCGCAATTCGTTTCCGTTAAATCGTGCAGATGAGTTAGCTAAGTTAAGAGGATGGACGAAAGAAACAATTCAATTTATGACACAGGTGTTTTTTGAACTAGATTTTGTTACAATAACTAATGGTGTTGTGAGCTTAGTTAATAATAAAAAGAAGAAAGACTTAACAGAGTCACCAACATATCAACAAAAACAACATCAAATTACTTTAGAACAAACGTATTTGTATTCAAGCTATCGTGAGTTGAAACAAATGTTTGATATATTATTTACACGTTCAATCGTTTCGTGAGGAGGCAATATTAATGGATTTAAAGCAATTTGTAACAATCGTACCTGACTGGCCTAAGCCTGGTATACAATTTAAAGATATCACGACATTAATGGATAATGGTGATGCTTTTAAATATGCTACTGACCAAATTGTTGAATTTGCACAGGAAAAGAAGATCGATAAAATTGTGGGACCTGAGGCACGTGGATTTATTATCGGTTGTCCTGTAGCGTACTCATTGGGAATAGGGTTTGCACCTGTTCGTAAAGAAGGAAAACTACCTCGTGATGTAGTGAAGGTTGAATACGGATTGGAGTATGGTAAGGACGTATTGACAATGCATAAAGATGCAATTAGACCTGGCGAGCGCGTTTTAATTACGGATGACTTGTTAGCAACAGGTGGAACAATTGATGCTACGATACAATTAGTCGAAAAACTAGGTGGCGTAGTAGCAGGTATTGCCTTCTTAATTGAATTATCTTACTTAAATGGTCGCGACAAACTTAACGGCTATGATGTAATTGCGTTGATGAAATTCTAAAAAATGTTCTGCGTGTAGTTTCTGAACAAGAAATTACACGCATTTTTTCATATTATTAAAATCTGTATGAGTACATGCTTCTTTTTGTCGAATTGTCAAGTAAAAATAAATCGACAAATTTCCGTCTCAAACACTTTACATTCGATAGTATTTTCTTGATAATAGTAATTATATTTATTTAGTTATACAATAAAGATGCAGTTGGAAAAGGCTTAGTACAACTGTATAGTAATCATATATCAAACAATTAGTACGGGTGCATGCATTAAATAACACATTTAAAAAGTCTTTGTCGTACGATATACGATATATTTATTTTTTGAAAAAAAAGGTGATTTCATGGCTAATGAGCAAGTGTTGACAGCTGAACAAGTTATTGAAAAAGTTGCTAAATATTTGAATAAAGAAGATGTAGCGTTTGTTCAGCGTGCCTACGAATTTGCTTATAACGCTCATCGTGAACAATATCGAAAGTCAGGTGAACCGTATATTATTCATCCTATACAGGTTGCAGGCATCCTGGCTGATTTAGATTTAGATCCTGGAACGATTGCGGCAGGATTTTTACATGATGTGGTGGAAGATACAAACATTACATTAGAGGATCTGCGAGTACATTTTAACCAAGAAGTAGCTATGCTAGTTGATGGTGTAACAAAGCTAGGTAAAATTAAGTATAAATCTCAAGAAGAACAACAAGCAGAGAATCATAGAAAAATGTTTGTAGCAATGGCACAGGATATTCGTGTCATTCTAATCAAATTAGCTGACCGCTTACACAACATGCGGACATTAAAGCATTTACCACAAGAAAAGCAAAGACGTATCGCTAATGAAACACTTGAAATTTTTGCCCCACTAGCCCACAGACTAGGTATTTCAAAAATAAAATGGGAACTAGAAGACACCGCTCTGCGCTACTTGAATCCTCAGCAATATTACCGTATCGTGAATTTAATGAAAAAGAAACGAGCAGAACGTGAGGAATATATTGAGGAAGTTATTAAGGAAGTACGAGAACGAGTCGAAGAAGTAGAAATAAAAGTAGAAATAAACGGACGTCCTAAACATATTTATAGTATTTATCGTAAAATGGCTTTGCAAAATAAGCTCTTTAACGAAATCTATGATTTACTAGCTGTACGCATCATTGTTAATAGTATTAAGGATTGTTATGCTGTGCTAGGTATCATTCATACGTGTTGGAAGCCTATGCCGGGACGGTTTAAGGATTATATCGCTATGCCAAAACCAAACATGTATCAATCACTTCATACAACAGTGATTGGTCCAAAAGGCGATCCTCTTGAAGTGCAGATCAGAACGAATGATATGCACAAAATTGCTGAATACGGGGTCGCAGCACACTGGGCCTATAAAGAAGGTAAACAAGTAGATGAAAGAATATCGTTTGAAAATAAATTAACGTGGTTCCGTGAGATTTTAGAATGGCAAAACGATGCAACAAATGCGGAAGAATTTATGGAGTCTCTAAAAATCGACCTATTCTCTGATATGGTATTTGTGTTTACGCCTAAGGGTGATGTTATAGAGCTTCCATCCGGTTCCGTTCCTATTGATTTTTCATATAGAATTCACACTGAGATAGGCAATAAAACCATTGGAGCTAAGGTCAACGGTAAAATGGTACCTCTTGATTATCGTCTTAAAACAGGTGATATTGTTGAAATTATGACAAGTAAGCACTCCTATGGGCCGAGTAAAGATTGGATAAAACTAGCACAAACATCGCAAGCGAAAAATAAAATTAGACAATTCTTTAAAAAGCAACACCGTGATGAAAATGTTGATAAAGGAAAAGAACTTGTTGAAAAAGAAATAAAACAAATGGAGTTTGACCTTAAAGAAGTATTACAGGCAGACAATTTAAAGCGAGTTGCGGATAAGTTTAATTTTGCGAATGTAGAAGATATGTATGCGGCTGTCGGTTATAACGGAATTACAGCACTACAAGTAGCGAATCGCTTAACCGAGAAATGGCGTCGTGAACGGGAAGCCGCTGGAGTAGAGAAGAAATTAACCGATGCAGTTACGGAGGCAAAACAAGTACCAGGTGCTAAAAAGCGTGAGACTGGGGTAAAGGTTGAAGGTATTGATAATCTACTTATTCGTTTATCAAAATGCTGTAATCCGATACCTGGTGATGACATCGTAGGATTCATTACTAAAGGAAGAGGTGTCTCTGTTCATCGAGCTGATTGCCAAAACATCAATGTGGACGATGCCAGAGAACGTATTATTGATGTTGACTGGGAAAACAATGCAAAAGAAGGGCGAGAATACAACGTAGAAATAGAAATTTATGGGTACGATCGTCGAGGTCTTTTAAATGAGGTACTGCAAGCTGTCAACGAAACGAAAACAAACATAAACGCTGTCTCAGGTCGATCAGATCGAAATAAAATGGCAACCATTAACATGGCTATTGCAATTCACAATGTAAGCCATCTGCATAAAGTGGTAGAACGAGTAAAACAAATTCGTGATATTTATTCTGTTCGTCGTTTAATGGGGTAAGAAAGGATTCGATTTGTTATGAAAGTAGTAGTCCAGCGAGCAAAGCATGCACAAGTTACCGTAGGTGATAATATCGTTGGGAGGATAGACTATGGCTTAATGGTTTTAGTCGGTGTAACTCATGACGATACTGAAGAGGATGCTCGTTATGTAGCTGAAAAAGTAGCAAACTTACGCATTTTTGAAGATGAAACAGGCAAGATGAATCTATCGCTATTAGATGTTAAAGGTGCTGTTTTATCAGTGTCACAATTTACTCTATATGGTGATTGTCGTAAAGGACGCCGACCAAACTTCATGTCTGCCGCTAAGCCCGACCATGCTACAGGTATTTATGAGCTTTTTAACGATTCTCTTAGAGAGCTTGGGGTGCTTGTCGAAACAGGTGCATTTGGTGAAATGATGGATGTGACATTTACAAATGATGGTCCTGTGACATTAATTGTTGAGAGTAAAACAGCTTAGGGCTTAGCCCTAAGCTGTTTTTTTGACGAAAGATAACTTAAATAATAAAACTATATGAGTGTATAGCAGTAACACTCAGTTCTTTACCATTTATCTTTCTTGAATGTATAAGCAGTGAAAGCTAGTTTCGAGATGTCGCAAATTATCTGTTGAACTACAATATGCCTTATTATCTGGGCTACTCGTTTTTAAAGATATGCTCGTATGTTTAGCGATTATTTAAAATAGTTAACCAATCCGTAAAAAATTGCTTCCGTAGCTTTTTCCTGAAAATCACTCGTTTTAACAGCTGCTTCTTCTGCTTGATTGCTTAAAAACCCTAGTTCTAGTAAAACAGCCGCTTGTTTGTTTTCACGAACTACAAAATAATTTCCGAAACGGACTCCACGGTCAGCAAAGCCTGTCTTCTGAATAAGCTGTTCATGTAACGCTTGTGCAAGTGCCTTATCTTTGTTGCTGTTGTAATAAAAAGACGTAATTCCTTTTGTGCTAGGATCCTGGAAGCTATCAAAGTGGAGACTAATAAATACATCTGCCTTATGATAGTGGGCAGTACTTACACGTGATTGTAAAGATACGTATGTATCACTGTTTCTCGTTATAACCACATTGGCTCCTGCTGCTTTTAATTTGTCATATAATAGCTTTGCTGTTCGTAATGTGACTTCTTTTTCTAGTGTTTTTCTTACACCAGTAGTTCCATCATCACGTCCGCCGTGTCCTGGATCAATAACAATTGTTTTATTTGCTAAGTATTGTTCGACACCTTTTTTCGCTATTTGTTTTACACCACCGTTAGCCTTTACAATCCATCCTGCAATAAAAGCAGGTTGCTTATTTGGGAGCATAATTTTATACCAATCACCTGAAATATCTAAAATAGAGAAAGTTTCTCCTTCATTCGCACGAGCTACGACATCGTTGTTCGTAGACGGGCCTTTCCTGATATTTGTGCCGTTATATAATACTGTTACGAAAGCCTCTTCATCAATAGTATTTGCTGTTTCTACTGGTGAAGATGAGCTCTCTTCTAAAAACCAACTAGCAACCCAACCACGCTGCTTCGTATCCCATTCTATTTCGGCCCAGCTGTCTTTTTCTTGTAAAATGGAAACGGTTTGTCCCATTTTTAATTTATTAATAATTTTCCCGTCGAGACTACCTTGGTCACGAACGTTTAAGATACTAGCTTTCACAATAAAAGGTGTGTTAGTTTGCTCTTGCAGTTGCTGCGGTTCAGGTACTGTAGGATTCTTTTCTATTTCATTTGATAATTTAACAAAATCACGATGAATCCATGCTATTTGCTCTGAAAACTGAATTTGCAACCAATTGTCTTTCTGCTGGACGATAGTGACGGTTGAGTTAGCAGTGATTTTACCGACAATCTTTGCGTCTAATGATGGTTCTGCACGCACATTTAATAAATTAGCAATGACGGTACCTGTATAATTTGAATGAGTTGATTGTACAGGAGTAATACTATTCTGTGTAAACTCACTAAAAATCCAGCCTTCTTTATTGTTAAACAAAATCTTAGTCCAATTTTCATTTGTGGCTAATACTGTTGCCGTGTCTCCCTTATTTAAATGACCAAGTATTTGAAAGGTCGTTCCAGGCCCAAGTCGAACACGTAAATCATCTACTGTAGATATAATAACTGAATTTGTTGCTTCTATATTAGGTTTTTTTGTATCTGCAACCTGCTCAACTAGCCAGCCTGCCACCCAACCACTCGTTTGATTATTCAACTGAATCTCAAGCCAATCCTCTTTATACGAAATAATGTCGTACGTTTCATTCTCTTTAACTTTCGCAATAATGGGATATGCTAAACTTGGTCCTTGTCGTACATTCAATGAATCTACCTTCACTACTATGGTACCAGTTTGGGCAGATGCCATGGAGTAAGGCATTACTAAGGCCACTAGTATGAAAATACTAAGAATACAATTTAGAACTTTGTGACGTAACATACAATCCCCCTTTTTTTAGTACCGTAACATTAATTAATTCGCCAAAAATTTATAATTTCCTTGTAAAAATATGAAATATTTTGTTGGATAAGGGGAATTCTAAAAATTAGTGATACTTTCTTACAGAAATATGGAAAGGGAGAATTGTATGAGATTTAATGAAAAGCAACAACTTAGTCAACGCGGTGAGAACCAACTATTTGGTGTAGACTTCCATGATTTTGTACAGCAGGAAAGCAATGCAACATCAATGGAATTAGCTAGTGAATTTGGTCTTAGTTTAGGTGAGATTCGTCAATTAAAACGAAAAATAGGCAGATCGTAATATTTTAATGAATATTTGCTTGACATAAGTCGGAAGTCTTCGTATGATAGTAATTAAATTTTAATCGATACATAATAAACCGTTGAGGGAGCACAGTAGGTAAGGGAACACATGACAAGAGAGGAAATGCCTCGGCTGAAAGCATTTCTACATGATGGCTTACTGAATGAACACTCCTTAGGTTTTTTCTTGAAAAAGCAATGTACTTTAGTAGGGAAAAACGTATACCGGCGTTAACGGATTAAGTGGAAGCATAGCTTCAACTAGGGTGGCACCACGGGTTTAACTCTCGTCCCTTGTATTATACAAGGGACGAGAGTTTTTTGTTTTGTATCAGCAAATATACATATAGTTTTTTTAAATATTGGCTCTGTTAAAGGTGAATGTTGACTTTTACACATTGTTGATTGTAGCGTAATGCGCTCGACTCCTGCGGGATGTAGTGGCAGGCGTAAGACCCCACAGGCGCATGCGCCGAGGAGGCTTACGGCCACCCCGCGGAAAGCGAGCGCAATGTAGCGAAAATCAACACCAAAGTATAACAGAGCCTAAATATTAGAGGAGGGGTATTATGGCATTCCAAATACCTAGAGGAACACAAGATATCTTGCCAGGTGAAGTAGAAAAATGGCAATTTATTGAGGAAAAGGCAAAGGACATTTGCCGCAGATTTCAATACCGAGAGATTCGCACACCTGTTTTTGAGCATACTGAGCTCTTTTTACGAGGTGTTGGTGATACAACAGATATTGTTCAAAAAGAAATGTACACATTCCTAGATCGTAAAGAGAGGAGTCTTACTTTGCGACCTGAAGGAACTGCTTCGGTTGTGCGTTCTTATGTAGAAAACAAATTGTACAGTGATCCAAATCAACCGACAAAGCTTTTTTATATTGGTCCCATGTTTAGGTATGAACGACCACAGCAAGGACGTTATCGTCAATTTGTTCAATTCGGTGTTGAGGCAATTGGAAGTAATGATCCAGCGATTGATGCCGAAGTTATTTCACTGGCCATTGAGTTTTATAAATCACTTGGACTGAAAAGCTTAAAGCTTGTTATTAATAGTTTAGGCGATCGAGACAGCCGAATTGCTCACCGAGATGCTCTTATTCGTCACTTTGAACCACAAATTGATGAATTTTGTTCTGATTGTAAAGAGCGTCTGGAGAAAAATCCTTTACGTATTTTAGATTGTAAAAAAGACAGAGACCATGAATTGATGAAGACGGCGCCAGCAATTTTACAATATCTAAATGATGAATCTAGTTCATATTTTTCAAAAGTAAAACAATACTTAACTGATTTAGGAATTGACTACGTTGTTGATTCAGGACTTGTTCGTGGTCTTGACTATTACAATCACACTGCGTTTGAAATTATGAGTGAAGCGAAAGGCTTCGGTTCAATCACTACATTGTGTGGTGGTGGTCGATATAACGGTCTAGTTGAAGATATTGGTGGGCCTGATATGCCAGGCATCGGCTTTGCGCTAAGTATTGAAAGACTTCTTGCTGCTCTTGAAGCAGAAAAGATACAGTTACCATTAGAGCAATCAATAGATTGTTACGTTGTAGCTCTAGGTGAACAGGCCGAAAATCGTGCAGTCACATTGTTACATGAGTGTAGAAAAAGTGGACTAGCAGCGGAGAAAGATTATCAAAATCGTAAGCTTAAAGGTCAATTTAAGGCTGCTGATCGACTACACGCTAAATTTGTTATCGTTATGGGTGATGATGAATTACAAAAGGGTGTAGCTAACGTAAAAGAGATGGCGACTGGTGAACAGCTAGAAGTGTCGTTGAATGAACTTGTTTCATATATACAAAATAAATCATAACTAGGAGGGCTAGTATGTTTGGGAGAACGTATTATTGCGGTGAAGTAACAGAAAGCGCGATTGGCGAAGAAGTAACGTTAAAAGGCTGGGTACAAAAGCGTCGTGATTTAGGCGGCTTAATTTTTATCGATCTTCGTGATCGTAGTGGTATTGTTCAGGTTGTTTTCAATCCAGAAGTATCGGAAGAGGCTTTACAAACAGCTGAGAAAATTCGTCATGAGTATGTGCTAGATATTGTTGGAAAGGTAGTGGCTCGTGAAGAAGGTACAATTAACACAACTATTAATACTGGTAAGATTGAAGTACAGGCTACTAGTGTAAACATTATTAGTCAAGCTAAAACAACACCATTTGTTATTGGTGAAAAAGTAGATGTATCAGAGGATTTGCGTTTGAAGTACCGTTACTTAGACCTTCGTCGCCCATCCATTTCTCAAGCGATTATGCTGCGACATAAAACTACAAAGGCGATTCGTGATTATTTAGATAGTGAAGGCTTTGTGGATATTGAAACACCAATTTTAACGAAAAGTACACCTGAAGGCGCTCGAGATTATCTTGTACCGAGTCGTGTACATGAAGGCGAGTTTTATGCCCTTCCTCAATCTCCACAAATTTTTAAGCAATTATTAATGGTTGCAGGTTTAGACAAGTACTATCAAATTGCAAGGTGCTTCCGTGATGAAGATTTACGTGCCGACCGTCAACCTGAATTTACACAAATTGATATAGAAACCTCTTTTATGAGTCAAAATGATATTATCGGTATGACTGAGCGAATGATGGTAAAAATGATGAAGGACGTTAAAGAATTGGAAGTTGAAGCACCATTTCCTAGATTAACTTATACAGATGCCATAAATCGTTACGGATCTGATAAGCCAGATACACGCTTTGACATGGAACTAGTTGATGTGTCAGAAATTGTAAAATCTTCAGGCTTCAAAGTATTTAGTGCTGCTGTTGAAAGTGGTGGACAGGTAAAAGCTATTAATGCCAAACAAGCTGCTGATAAGTACTCTCGTAAGGATATTGATAAGCTAACGGAGTTCGTTGCTCGCTATGGTGCAAAAGGCCTTGCATGGTTAAAAGTTGAAGATGATGGATTAAAAGGCCCAATATCTAAATTCTTTGCTGAAGATGAGCAGCAAAGTATTATGAGTGTGTTAGATGCGTCAGCTGGAGACTTATTATTATTTGTTGCAGATAAAAAATCTGTCGTAGCAGACGCTCTCGGTGCACTTCGTTTACAGCTGGGTAAAGAACTAGAGCTCATTGATGATAGTAAATTTAACTTCTTATGGGTGACAGATTGGCCACTATTAGAATTCTCCGAGGATGACGGACGATTCTATGCAGCCCATCACCCGTTCACAATGCCTGTTAGGGATGATATACCATTATTGGATACAGATCCACAAAAAGTTCGTGCACAAGCATATGACTTAGTTTTAAATGGCTATGAACTTGGTGGAGGTTCACTACGTATTTTTGAACGTGAAATACAAGAAAAAATGTTTAAAGTATTAGGGATGTCAAAAGAAGAGTCCGAGAGTCAATTTGGCTTCTTGCTTGAGGCGTTTGAATATGGAACTCCGCCACATGGTGGGATTGCGTTAGGGCTGGACCGAATTGTCATGCTACTTGCGGGTCGAACAAATTTACGTGACGTTATTGCTTTCCCTAAAACGGCAAGTGCGAGCGACTTGTTAATGGAAGCACCAAGTGAAGTGAGTCTTGATCAATTACTAGAGTTGCATTTACGTTCAACAGTTAAGAAATAATTGTAAGAAAAAGGTAGTTAACGCCTTGTAGTCTTGAAAATTTCGAGTAAGTATGTTATTATTTTACTAAAGAGAACAAGTCCTGATGTGTTCGTCGTTTGTCGCTTTTTGTTTTTACCAACACTATTTATACGGGAGCTTGGAGTTTTCAAGCAGCGTACATGCCTTCCGTCGTGTAGGACTTACAGAAACTTGAAGCAAAGCACCCACCTGCGAGAGCGGGATAAAAACACTAGCCGCGACGGCACGATTGGGATTTGTTCTTTTATTATTTTAAAATAGCAACAAAGCACCTTGCGTATAAGTATAGGGTGCTTTTTTTGTTTGTTCGACTTAAAGGATATTAGCGATTCATAAATATTTTAATAAGTATTTCTATAAAATTACTTGAATTTAACCTTTAGAATGATTTAGACTTGTTTGGGTATACTAATTTAAGTTTCATAATGGAGTGATATAGGTGCTACATCAGTTTTCGAGAAATGAATTAGCATTAGGTAAAGAGGGATTAAATAGATTAGCAAATACAACAGTTGCCATTCTTGGAATAGGAGGTGTAGGCTCATTTGCAGCAGAAGCACTTGCTAGATCCGGTGTCGGGCGTCTAATACTTGTAGATAAAGACAATGTTGATATTACTAACATAAATAGACAAATACATGCGTTACTATCAACAGTCGGACAGTCTAAAGCTGATTTAATGAAAAAGCGAATCGCTGATATAAATCCAGAATGTGAAGTTATAGCATTAAAGATGTTTTATACAGATGAAACATATGAAATGTTCTTTGAACAAGGAATTCATTTTGTAGTTGACGCCTCCGACACAATTTCTTATAAAATACATTTAATTAAAGAATGTTTATCGCGAGACATCCCAATTATTTCAAGCATGGGTGCAGCGAATAAAATGGATCCGACACGCTTTAAAATTGAGGATATTTCTAAAACACATACAGACCCAATTGCTAAAGTGATTCGTACTAGGCTCAGAAAAGAAGGGATTCGTAAAGGTGTACCGGTTGTGTTTTCTGATGAAAGTCCGATTGTAATTCGTGAGGATATAAGACAGGAAATTGTACCTGATGAAAATACACCAATTCGTAAAGCAAAGCTTCCACCCTCATCAAATGCCTTTGTTCCATCAGTAGCAGGTTTGATAATGGCATCGTATGTAATTAGAGAGCTTACAAAAGACATTTTAATTGAACGTGTATCTGATGAACGCGGTGGAAAATAAAAGCAATAAATCTGTTTCGATTTTAAATCGGAGCAGTTTTTTTTTTTTTGGACTTTAAAATATAGTGTCTAACTCCAGGTGCCAACGGCTCGAGGGGAAAATACAAATCAAGTCCACCTTGGTCACAAGTCAATCGTCTCTGGAAGTCAGGACGTCCGAAGGCAAGGCAGCCTAGTGTCGACCGACAAGCTAAACAGTGTTTGTAAAGAAGGTAGAATTTTAATATTGACAATTTTTTGAACGTATATGGTAGTTGTTTGACAATTACGATGTAGTGGTGTACTATTTACCTAGAACACTAAAACACCATTACGAGTGGAGGCTAATATAATGAATAGTTGGAACGGTCTTGTTAAAAAGGAATTTTATCAATCAAGAGTATGGATGGTTTCGGTTTTAGCTCTAGTAATCTTAGTAAACTTTGTTTCATATGGTTTTGCTGTTAGATACGATCATGCGCTAATTTCGTTTTTTTCGGCGTTTTTTACCCTTCTATTTTTAGGGCTGTATTTAGGAATATTTTTAGCAGTAAGTTTGAGTGCAGAATTTAAGCAACGTCAACTGTGGTTGTATAATCCGCAACCTGTTACGAAGCTGATAGGAGCGAAGTTTGTTGTAGGCTTAGTTGCAAATATAGTGACACTTATTGTCGCCGGAGCATTTACTTTATTTGCTGCTGCTCAGTCACTAAATCAATACACTGATTTATCAGCAAATGATACGGTAGCATCATTAGTAAAAGGAGCATTCTGGTTAGAGCTAGGAGTGATGTTCTCAGGTATTAGCTTTGCAGTTCTCATTTTACTTGTTATGTCAGTGCATCAATTTATTAAGCAGTATGCTGGTAAAGTGAGTGGCTTCATTACTACAGTTTTAGTAATCGCAAGTATGATTGCTTGGACTTATATACAAAGCAGCAGCATATACAGAACTATTGTGGGCTGGGGAACAATAACATTTGCAGCGCCCACGGAGCTTGAACAAATTCATCAATCAATAACAGTTGATGGCACGATAACAGTAGGTAGGATTGTATTTTATGTTGTTTCACTTAGTGTCTTCTACTTTTTATCATGCTGGATATTAGAGAAAAAAGTGGAGGTGTAGACTGTGGAATTTACAGGAGATAAACCGATTTATGTTCAGTTAGCTGATGACGTAATTCGTAAAATAGTTCGGAAAGAAATAAATCCAGGAGATAAGCTTCCATCTGTACGTGAAATGGCACTTCAATCAGGTGTAAATCCGAACACTGTACAACGAACGTATAGTGAGCTTGAAAGGGTGGAGATTGTGGAAACGAAACGAGGACAAGGAACATTCGTTACGGAAAATGTTGATATATTACAGAGATTGAAGGAATCATTGAGAAGAGATAGTATTCAAGCTTTTATACAAGAGATGAAACTGCTCGGTTTTACAATTGATGAGATGATAGACGGTTTACAAGAGGTAAAGGAGGATGGTCGTGTATGATTACTCTTGAAAAAGTGACAAAAATGTATGGCAATCAGCCGGCACTTGACGGCGTATCAATACAAATTGGAAAAGGACAGATAGTTGGAATACTCGGTCCTAATGGAAGCGGCAAATCTACGACACTTAAGCTTATTGCAGGTCTGATTAGACCAACAGAAGGCGTTATAAAAGTGAACAATCAGTATGTTGATAGACAAAGTTGCTCATTTATATCCTATATGTCTGAATTAGACCAATTTTACTCGTTTTATACTGTTGAGGAAACTATTCAGTTTTATGCATCACAATTTGCGGATTTTGATGTTCATAAAGCACATGAAATACTTGCCTTTATGAAGCTAGATCCTGCTAAAAAGGTAAAAAATCTATCTAAAGGGAATAGAGGTAGGTTGCGATTAACATTAACGCTATCTAGAAAGGTACCGGTTATTTTGTTAGATGAGCCATTGTCTGGACTGGATCCTATAGTAAGAGAGTCAATTGTAAAGGGACTATTATCGTTTATAAATTTCAACGAACAAACAATAATAATTACAACACATGAAGTAAGTGAAATTGAACAAATTTTAGATCGAGTGCTTATTATTCAAGATGGTGACGTGATTAAGGACGCATTAGTAGATGAATTACGAGAAGAGGAAAATGTGAGTGTCGTGGAGTGGATGAAGAAACATTTATAGGAGTGATTGGAATGGAGCCTATTGCACAAATAAAGAATGTCACAAAACAAATTGGAAAAAAGAGAATAATTGATGATATTACGTTTGATATTTATCCTGGAGAAGTATTTGGTTTTTTAGGACCAAATGGCGCTGGTAAAACAACAACAATTCGTATGATGGTAGGGTTAATGGGAATTACGTCGGGAGAAATCTTAATCAAAGGCCACAGTATTAGAACAGACTTTGAAAAAGCTATTAGCCAAGTAGGTGGCATTGTAGAAAATCCTGAAATGTATAAGTTTTTAACGGGCTACCAAAACCTGGTGCATTACGCAAGAATGTATGTGAGTGTGGATAAAAATAGAATCGACGAAGTTATTGAACTAGTGGGGTTAGATAAGCGAATTCATGACAAAGTTAAAACATATTCACTTGGTATGAGACAACGTTTAGGGTTAGCGCAAGCACTACTTCATAACCCTGCACTTCTCATTCTTGATGAGCCAACAAACGGATTGGATCCTGCAGGGATTAGAGAGTTTAGAGACTATTTGCGTAAGCTTGCGAGAGAAGAAAATTTATCTGTTCTTGTATCTAGCCACTTACTTTCAGAGATGGAAATGATGTGTGATCGGATTGGAATTATTCAAAATGGTAAGCTAGTTGATGTGAAAACATTGAATGAATTGGTAAAAAGTGATAAAGATACTTCCGTGTATCGTATTGCAACCGATAATAAAGAATTCGCTTCAAAAGTAGTAAGTGAACAATTTACTGATCTCGTGTTTACTCAGATGGACGACACATTATTACTAACAGCATCGAAAGAAACGATTGCGCAAATTGTGGCTGAACTAGTTAAAGCAAATGTTAAAATCTATGAGGTTTCGCAAACAACCCCATCTTTAGAAGATAAATTCCTTGAAATTACAGGGGGGAATCAAATTGTCTAGTTTACTAAAGCTTATACAAAATGAAAATATGAAGCTGTATCGTCGTATCGGGACATGGATTATGATTGGTCTCTTAGTCATTATAACAGTAGCGGGGGGAGTCATCACAAAGTACGTAAACGAAGGAAATGAAAATCCAAATTGGCAGCAAACTTTAATTGAAGAAAATAAAAGATTAACATCACAGCTACAAGAGCCTATACCAGATCAATTAAAAAGGCAGTATGAGCAAACAATTGCGAAAAATGAATATAGTATTGAACATGATATTGCACCGGTGCCAACAGCTAGCTTTTGGGGATATGTACGTTCATCTATACAAATTATTCCGTTCGTTACTATGTTTACTGTCATTATCGCAGCCGGGTCGATTGCTTCCGAGTTCTCTTGGGGTACCATTAAGCTTCTGCTAATTCGACCTGCTTCACGAGGTAAGCTCTTGTTATCAAAGTATATTGCAACACTACTTTTTGCAATCTCGTTATTAGCAATATTATTAGTCGTTGCCATGATAACAAGTCTCGCACTGTATGGTATTGACAATTTATCGACTCCGCATCTTTCTTACGTGAATGGAAGTGTAGCTGAAACGAGCATGTTAGCGTATGTATTGTCTAACTATGGTTTAAACTCTATTCAACTAGTCATGATGGTAACTTTTGCGTTCATGATATCTAGTGTTTTCCGGAGTAATTCACTAGCAATTGGTTTAGCGATATTCTTAATGTTTACAGGTGCACAATTTACGATGCTATTAGCTATGAAGTTTGAGTGGGCTAAATATATTTTATTTGCCAATTTAGACTTAACGCAATATATCAACGGCATGCCCCCTGTTCAGGGAATGACCATGACCTTCTCTATTGTTATGCTAATTATTTATTTTGTTTTGTTCAATGCGCTATCTTGGTTTGTTTTTACAAAAAGAGATGTAGCAGCATAGCCTGTGGTCCTAAATAAAACAGTCAAGGATTTTTATCTTTACCTTGACTGTTTTTTAATATAGTTCCATGTATGTTATTACTTTTTATTTTGTAGATTACTATATATTTGAGCAATTGCTTGTTCAAACTTGCCAGTATGCTTAGGGGTGTAATATTTTTTACTTTTTAATGAGGAAGGTAAATATTGTTGAGCAACCCAACCGCTTTCATAGTCATGCGGATATTGATATCCAATGCCACGATTTAATTTTTTTGCACCCGCATAGTGTGCATCACGTAAATGGTCTGGAACTTCTCCAGATAAGCCTTTACGAATATCCGATAAAGCTTGATCAATGGCAACTATAGCAGAATTAGATTTTGGTGAAAGACATAGCTCAATAACAGCATTAGCTAACGGAATACGTGCCTCGGGAAATCCAAGTCGTTCTGCTGCTTGAACAGCAGCTAATGTCCGTGGGCCAGCCTGTGGGCTAGCTAGTCCAATGTCTTCATAAGCAATAACTACTAGTCGACGGCAAATACTAATCATATCGCCAGCTTCTACAAGTCGACCTAAATAGTGAAGTGCGGCATTTACGTCACTTCCGCGAATAGATTTTTGAAAGGCTGACAGTACATCATAGTGTCCATCCCCGTTTTTATCATGAGAAAAACTCTTCTTCTGTAAGCATTCCTCAGCGATTGACAGTGTAATTTTAATTTCATCTTTACAGTCTGCTTCGGTCGATCTAACTGCTAACTCCAAAGCATTTAATGCAGAGCGAACATCTCCTCCACAACCTATGGCAAAGTGCGACAGTGCTTCATCATCAATTGCAACATCATATAGTCCTAATCCGTTCTCTTTATCAGTAACTGCTCGCAACAATGCGTGTTTTATATCATCTGGTGCAAGTGGTTTAAGTTCGAAAATTTGGCATCTGCTTCGAATAGCAGGATTTATAGCGTGATAAGGATTGGATGTTGTGGCACCTATTAAGATAAGCAAACCACTTTCAAGATGTGGAAGTAAAAAATCTTGTTTCGCTTTGTCAAGTCTATGTACTTCATCGAGTATTAAAATGAGTTGTCCTGACATTTTCGCTTCCTCAACAGCAATCTCCATATCCTTTTTATTATGTACGACAGCGTTAAGTGAACGGAATTTTGTATTTGTACTACCAGCAATAGCTGTTGCAATAGACGTTTTACCAATTCCAGGGGGACCGTATAAAATCATGGAGGTCAATTGCTTTGCTCTTACCATTCTGTATATAATTTTGTTATCTCCGACAAGGTGCTCTTGTCCGAGAATATCTTCAATTTTTTTGGGACGCATACGAAATGCGAGTGGTTTATGGTTCATAAAAAGGTCTCCTTACAGATGAGGAAGTATATTACCATTTTAGCAAACATTCGTTCTTGTTCCAAGTGTGACCTTCATGCAACCTAACTTTAGTATTCTGTGTTAGGTGTGAAGATACCGAAGTTCTGAAAATTGTTAGAGCGTTCATCTGCAGTTTATTATGATTTGTGATATAATATCCAAAGTCAATTTAGAATAAAATTCGATCAGAAATAGGGGATACTTAAAGTATTATTTTTGAAAGTGTACCATTTAAAAATAAATATGATTGTGTGGGGACCAGAAAAATGATGAGCCTTAGATTAAAAGGTTTTATTGCTAAGTGGGCGATATATTTCATAGGCTTACTTGTAATGGCATATGGAATTGTACTTACTATTAAAGCTGATTTCGGTGTTTCGCCTTGGGATGTGCTTCACATTGGGCTATTTAAACAGCTAGGTCTGACAATAGGAAGCTGGTCGATAATTGTTGGATTCATCGTGTTAGCTCTATCAGCTATCTTAACGAAATCGTGGCCAAAAATGGGAGCTTTTTTAAACATGCTTTCTGTTGGTGTGTTTATTGATTTGTATATGCTCCTCCCATTTTTAAAAACTCCTTCTCATGTACTCAACAAAATAGTAATGCTAGCTATCGGTATTGTCGTAATGGGATATGGTATGGGGTTATATATTGCTGCAAGGTGTGGAGCGGGGCCTCGAGATAGTCTAATGATTGCTTTAACACAGTTAACAGGGTGGAAGGTACAATATATTCGAGGTGTCATGGAAGTACTTGTTTTAGTCATAGGCTGGATGCTAGGCGGTCCTGTTTTTATTGGTACAATTATATTTAGCGTTGTTATTGGTCCAGTAGTCGGGGTAGCATTACCGCAGTGTCAACTGTTGGCCGATAAAATTGTTATTAAGCTATCCCAACCAACAATACCTAACATGAATCATATAAGTCAGTAACGTAAAACAAAAGCGTTTAGGGGGATGAAAAATGAAAATTTCTACAAAAGGTAGATATGGACTTACAATTATGATTGAATTAGCAAGAAAACATGGAGAAGGACCTACCTCCCTGAAAGCCATTGCGCAAGCGCATGATCTTTCAGAGCATTATCTTGAACAGCTAGTTGCCCCATTACGTAATGCTGGACTTGTAAGAAGTATTCGAGGTGCTTATGGTGGGTATGTATTAGGACATGAACCTGATAAAATTACAGCTGGTGATATTATCCGTGTGCTTGAAGGACCACTTAGTCCTGTTGAAGGCATTGAAGATGAAGAACCGGCAAAGCGTGAACTGTGGATACGTATTAGAGATGCCATAAAAGAAGTACTTGATAGTACTACAATTGAAGATTTAGCAAGTCATTCTGAGGATAATACAGATGGCTACATGTTTTATATTTAATAGCAAGGCATGGGTACAATAGTTGAAAGGAGGGTGAAAAAATGGAACATGTGTATTTAGACCATGCGGCTACATCACCTATGCACCCAGAGGTTGCTGAAGCCATGCTACCATATATGACTGAAATCTTTGGAAATCCATCAAGTATTCACAGCTTTGGTAGGCAAGCTAGGCATGCATTAGATGTAGCAAGAAGAACGCTAGCAAATAGTATTTCAGCTCGTGAAAGCGAGATTATTTTTACTAGTGGTGGAACAGAAGCAGATAATCTAGCTATACTCGGCGTGGCAGCTGCTAATTCCCACAAAGGTAAGCATATTATAACGACAGAAATAGAGCATCATGCTGTGCTCCATGTATGCGAGCGTTTAGAGAAACAAGGGTATGAAGTTTCGTATTTACCAGTAAATGAATATGGTCAAGTTACTGTAGAACAAGTGCAACAGGCACTTAGAGACGATACCATTTTAGTTACTATAATGTATGGAAATAACGAGGTCGGTACCATACAGCCAATATCAAAAATAGGTGAGTTGCTACGTGACCATCAGGCGTATTTCCATACTGATGCTGTACAAGCTTACGGTACACTTTCTATAGACGTTAATTCTCTTTATATTGACCTTTTAAGTGTGTCAGGTCATAAAATCAATGGGCCAAAGGGATTTGGTTTTTTATATGTGAAGCAAGGTACGTTGCTTGAGCCAATATTTTATGGTGGTGAACAAGAGAAAAAGCGCCGTGCAGGAACAGAAAATATAGCTAGTGCTGTTGGTATGGCAAAGGCAGTAGAGCTATCACAGCAAACAATGCAGGAACGTACAGGTTTTTACCAAGCATGTAAAAAAAAGCTATTAGCAACCTTTGACGCTGCGGGTATCGCTTATGAAATAAACGGTTCACATAACGAAAGTCTCCCACATATATTGAATGTTGCTTTTCCTAAAACACGCGTTGAAGCGATGCTTGTAAATTTAGACTTGGCTGGTATAGCTGTTTCTAGTGGTTCAGCATGTACAGCAGGATCAATAGAACCTTCTCACGTACTAGTTGCTATGTTTGGTAAAAACTCTGAACGAATACTATCGTCTATACGCTTCAGCTTTGGACTTCATAATTCACTTGATGAGATTGAACGTGCTGCAAATGAGGTCGTTTCAGTAGTGCGTAGGCTTGTAACCGTATAGCGAAAAGAAAAAAATAAGTAAGATAGGAGGGGTTATGATGGACAAATCACCAGCACACACAAGAGTAGTAGTTGGCATGTCAGGCGGTGTTGATTCATCGGTTGCAGCTCTTCTTTTAAAAGAACAAGGCTACGATGTTATAGGAATCTTTATGAAAAATTGGGATGATACAGACGAAAACGGAGTTTGTACAGCGACTGAGGATTACGAGGATGTAATTCGTGTTTGTAATCAAATAGGCATTCCTTATTATGCAGTGAATTTTGAAAAGCAATATTGGGACAAAGTGTTTACTTACTTCCTTGAAGAATATAAAGCGGGTCGTACACCTAATCCAGATGTTATGTGTAACAAAGAAATTAAGTTTAAAGCGTTTCTTGATCATGCGATGCAACTAGGAGCCGATTATTTAGCTACAGGTCACTATGCCCGAGTATCACGCGAAGAAGGAAAAGTGACTATGCTGAGAGGAATTGACCACAATAAAGATCAAACATATTTCTTAAATCAACTTACAGCTGCTCAATTAGAAAAAGTAATGTTCCCTATTGGTGGGTTGCAGAAGGCTAAAGTACGTGAAATAGCAAAGCGTGCAGAACTAGCGACAGCTACAAAAAAAGACAGTACAGGTATATGCTTTATTGGTGAGCGGAATTTCAAAGAGTTTCTCGGACAGTATTTACCTGCTCAGCCAGGCACTATGGAAACGCTCGATGGAGAAAATCTTGGTACGCACGATGGTCTTATGTATTACACAATAGGTCAAAGGCATGGATTAGGTATTGGAGGATCAGGTGATCCTTGGTTTGTAGTGGGGAAAAACTTAAATGAAAATATTTTGTATGTGGCGCAAGGCTTTGATAATGACTTATTGTACTCTGACTCAATTATTGCAACAGATATTAATTGGATAGGAGATCTTCCATCTACATGCACAGCTAAGTTCCGATATCGTCAAGCTGATAACGAAGTTCATGTAGAGATGATAGAAGAGCGCACAGCAAAGGTTACGTTTGCAAAGCCAATTAGAGCAGTAACACCTGGCCAAGCTGTTGTGTTTTATGACGGCGATGTATGTCTTGGTGGTGGTACTATTGATGAGATTTATAAAAATAATGAAAAACTAACATATGTAGGGTAAAGCACCAAGCCTCAACTCCTTATTATCCTGGGTTGGGGCTTTTCTGTTAACATCAAAGATTGAAAGGGGTCATATATAAATGAACAAAAATGAGTTAGGAATAGAAGCTATGAAGGCAGGGAAATGGGAAGAAGCAGCTAAATACTTCTCAGAAGCTATAGAAGAATCACCAACGGACTCACTTCCTTATGTGAACTTTGGAAATTTATTGAGTTATTTACAAGATTACGATAGAGCAATTAACTTTTTTGATAAAGCGATTGAACTCGATGCTGAAAATGCAGCAGCGTATTACGGTGCTGGAACAGTAAAATATGAGCAAGGACAACTTAAGGAAGCAAGTGATTATTTTCAGTCTGCCATGCGAGCGGGGATGGACAGCCAAGAAGTATTTTTTATGTTAGGAATTACTTTAATGGCCCTTGAACATCATAAACTGGCACTACCATATTTACAGAGAGCTGTAGAATTAAATGAATCAGATGTAGAAGCAATTTTCCAATATGGTCTTTGCTTAGCAGCTTTAGAACAGTACGATTTAGCAGAGGAGCAATGGACAAAAACAATTGAGTTACAGCAAGATCATGAGGATGCTTACTATAACTTGGGTGTTGCAAGTTTGTTAAAGGGTAATTTAGATAAGGCAAAAGCTTTGTTTGAAAAAGTTTTAGACATCCAGCCAGAACACCATTTAGCTCTACAAGGCTTAGCAATTATTTCTAGCGAATCTGAGTAGGCGGTGCATAGAATGGAAGAACAAGGTGTACTCCATTTCACAGAAGCTGATAGACCATATGTAAAAGGAAGTTTAATAGCAACTATATTTCATAATGAGGAAAATTTATTTTCTGTTGTTCGTATACAAATTGACGATACCAATACAACATACAAAGAAAAAGACATAGTTATAAATGGGTATTTCCCACGATTGCATGATGGAGAAGTGTACATATTTGCGGGTGATTTAAAGGATCATCCTCGTTTTGGATTGCAATTTCAGGCTGCAAATTTCCGGAAGGAAAAACCACAAACAAAAGAAGGCTTAGTACAGTATTTATCAAGTGATTTATTTGAGGGAATTGGCAAAAAAACAGCACAATCTATCGTGAAAACTTTAGGTGATAACGCGATATCGAAAATTCTAGAGGACAAAGAAGTGCTTAAACAAGTTCCTAACCTCTCTCGGGATAGAGCGAATAAATTGTATACTACCTTATCTGAGCATGAGGGTTTAGAGCAAATAATGATTCATTTAGCGAAATATGGGTTCGGTCCACAGCTATCTATGAAGATTTATCAAGCTTATAAAGATCAAACGCTACAAATAATTCAAGATAATCCTTATCAACTTGTGGAGGATGTCGATGGTATAGGCTTCTCAAGAGCGGATGAACTCGGTCACCAACTGGGGATTAGCGGAAATCACCCCGACCGAATTAAAGCAGGATGTTTATATATTATTGAAAATGCATCTATGCAAGAAGGACATGTATATATATTGATTGAGAATGCCTTAAGTAATATATATGATTTGTTATGTAAAAATAATAGTGAGTCCATTGAATTTAAAGATATTTCTCGGGAAATGATACACTTACATGAAGAAGGTAAACTTGTTATTGAGGATCAAAAGGTATATTTACCATCTTTATACTATTCTGAAAAAGGATTTGTCTCAAATATAAAACGTGTTCTGGATCAAACAGACTTTCAAGATGCATTCCCAGAATCAGAATTTCTGTTAGCACTTGGCAGTCTTGAAGAACGGTTAAATGTGCAATACGCTCCCTCACAAAAAGAGGCCATAGAAACAGCGCTTATGTCTCCGATGCTCATTTTAACAGGCGGACCTGGAACGGGTAAAACGACAGTAATTAAAGGAATTGTGGAACTATATGCAGAACTCCATGGGTTGTCGCTAAACCACAAGGACTACAAGAAGGAAGAAGGCTTTCCAATATTACTTGTTGCTCCGACTGGACGAGCAGCAAAACGAATGTCAGAATCCACAGGGTTACCTGCGCACACGATTCATCGATTATTGGGATGGAATGGTGTAGATGGATTTACATATAATGAGGACCAATTATTAAACGGTAAATTGTTAATCGTTGATGAATTCTCAATGGTAGATATTTGGCTTGCGAATCAGCTAATGAAAGCTCTCCCGGAACAAATTCAAGTGGTGTTTGTTGGAGATGAAGACCAGTTGCCATCAGTTGGACCAGGTCAAGTGCTTAAAGATTTGCTAGAAGCAAAGGTGGTACCGACAGTTCGCCTAACTGATATATATCGTCAGGCTGAAGGGTCATCAATAATTGATTTGGCTCATGATATTAAAAATGGTAAAGTCCCGAGAAACTTACGAGAGCAAAAGCAAGATCGATCATTTATTAATTGTTCTACCTCCCAAGTTTTAGACGTAGTGCGTAAAGTTGCTCAAAATGCTAAGCAAAAAGGGTTCACAGCCAAGGATATTCAAGTTCTTGCTCCAATGTATCGCGGCGCTGCTGGTATAGATGCAATCAACGAAGCTCTTCAAGAATTGTTTAACGGTAAGACAGAAACAAAGCGCGAAATTAATTTCGGTGAAAAGGTATTTCGCACAGGTGATAAAGTATTACAATTAGTTAATTTACCGGAAGAAAATGTTTTTAATGGGGATATTGGAGAGATTGTTTCAATTTTCTATGCAAAAGAAAATCAAGAAAAGAAAGATCTTGTTATCATTTCTTATGATGGAAATGAAGTGCAATATGAAAAGCAGGATTTAGGGCAAATTACGTTAGCATACTGTTGCTCTGTGCATAAAGCACAAGGTAGCGAGTTTCCTATTGTCATATTGCCTATTGTGAAAAGTTACTTTCGAATGTTAAGAAGAAACTTAATATATACAGCAATCACACGAAGTAAGAAGTTTTTAATCCTATGTGGTGAGGAAGAAGCTTTTCGCCGTGGTATTGAATTCGAGGATGATACTAAACGCCAAACGACCCTGTCTGAAAAGCTAAAAATTACTTTAAATAATCACAAACAAGAGGCGAAATTAGAACAAATTCCTAAACCTAATAGTCATGATATTAAAGATGTACTACCAGAATTACCTTGTGAAGATGATATGGCAGACATTTCACCTTATGATTTCATGGAAGATAACAAAAGCTAAAAATGTTCCGGAAAGGTGGGCATCTTTTTGCGAACATTTCGAGATATAAAAGGCTTACCTGTCATTAGTGAACAAACTGGAAAGAAATATGGCACAATACAGGATCTTTGCTTTGCAGAAAATGGTACTATACTGGGCATCCTCGTTCAATTTACAATAAGACATCTTTTTCTCTCAATTCATGATGTACAGCATGTCGGTAAAGATGCGGTTATGATTAAAGAGGGCTCAAGATTCCAACACATTAAAGAATTAACGACAAAGCCAATTTTTTTTGCAACTCATCGTGGAGTACAAGGAAAAGAGTTGCTATCCTCAAGTGGTAGTTCACTCGGTACAATTCACGATGTATATTTAATGGAAGAACTGGGCAAAATCATAGGGTATGAAGCAACGGACGGTTTTTTTGCGGATATAACAGAAGGTAGAAAGATTATTCGCACAAACCAACCTATTGCTGTCAGTGATGACGCAATACTAATAAAATGTTTGAACGAGTGAGGTGCCCCTATGAATTGCCCAAATTGCAAAAGTAAAGATATTGGAAAAATTGGAGTTAATCAATATTATTGTTGGAATTGTTTTATTGAGCTATCCATTTCAAAAGGCGTTATTCACACGCATCAAGTAGAAGAAGATGGAACATTAAGTTCTCTTGATGATTTGTTTAATGACGATGATCTACGAGTCAGCATGTAAAATTTAACAGCAAAGGATGATCTATCTTGAATAGAACTATGACGACTCTTTTGGCAATTGGTGTAGGAGCCGCAGCATATCGCTATGCTCAACGCAACAACACAATGGGAAATATGGGAGATTCACGTATGGTTAAAAATATGACAAAACAGCTAACAAAAGCCTTTCGTTAAATAGCAAAATGCGATTTGAAGCCCCACAGCTGGTGGGGCTTTATTTGTAATCATGCGAAAAATAATAAAATTCACCTTTCGTGTTTTTTTGCTTAACGGACTGTTTCTGAAAGGAATAATGGTCTAGTACTGTTAGTACGATTGGACGTCGCTAGTTGCGACTAGCGTTTTACGTCGTTAAACAGGCTATTACGCTGTTTTAATAGGAGGACTATATGACAGATACGCAAATGATTTGGATAAAGCGAATAGTCATGTTGTTACTCATTTTTTTAGCGTTGTTCATGTTTATGAAGCTAATGCCAATATGGCTTCCTGTTGTACGTGTGTTTTTATTTGTTCTTACGCCATTCGCAATTGGAGCCTTTGTAACGTACTTGCTTCATCCAATTGTTGAGAAAATACATGCATTTGGAATGCCTAGAGTACTAGCTATTTTATTTATATACAGTCTGTTTTTTGGAGGCATTGGGTATAGTGTTTATCAATTCATGCCGGTCATTACGAAACAATCTAAGGAGTTAGTAGCAAATCTACCTAATTTAATTGATAGCTATCAAGAATGGCTTCTTGAGATTGATGAAAGAACTGAAAATTTACCTAACAGCTTGCATGAACAAATAGAAACCAATTTAAATATGATTGAAGAAAAGGTTTCCGCAACAATAAGCAATGTTATTGAAAAATCTCGAGGGATTTTTAGCGGACTGTTCGTTTTAGCGCTAGTTCCATTTATAGCGTTTTATCTTTTAAAAGATTTTGATGAGTTAAAACATGCGGCTAAATATGTAACACCAAAGAAGTGGCGGCGACAGTTACACACATATTTACACGATGTTGATGAGTCACTTGGACGCTATATTAGAGGTCAACTTCTTGTTTGTGTTGTTATAGGTGGTGCTGCTTCTGTAGCATTTTGGCTAATCGGTATGCAGTACCCACTGCTACTAGGTGTTGTAGTTGGAATAACCAATGTAATACCTTACTTTGGACCTATTATTGGTGCGATTCCAGCAGTTATTATAGCATTTACTATTTCAATAAAAACTGTGATTTTTGTCATTATCATTATAGTTATTTTACAACTGTTAGAAGGCAATGTTCTCTCACCACTAATAGTTGGAAAAAGTCTTCATATGCATCCTGTTATTATTATGTTTGCCTTACTTTTAGGTGGAGAAATTGCAGGGGTACTTGGTCTTATTGTAGCTGTTCCTATCTTCGCCATTTTGAGAGTAACGCTTATTCATCTTCGGGATAATGTATCAAGCGACAAGAGTAATTGACAAACGACTAACGCTTGTCTATAATTCGCTTATAATAACTAAATGAAAGTAATACATTGACGGATCGAGTATGTTGCAAGCTGCTTACTAGAGAAGAACTCCTAGGCTGAAAGAGTTCCAAGTGAAGGGCAACAGAACGCTAATCTTGAGTGCAGGAAAACCCTGCCGTTTTGCCACGTTATCGGCTACTGAGTGATAAACATGACAGATGTGTTTATAATCAGGGTGGTACCGCGAGTAAACTCTCGTCCCTGTTTTTTTAGGGATGAGAGTTTTTTTGTGTGTTTATATGAATTTTTAAAGGAGGAAGTTAAAATGAAAAAACTAACTGGCGCACAAATACGACAAATGTATTTAGATTTTTTCCAAGAAAAAGGACATACAGTAGAGCCAAGTGCATCACTTGTACCACATGAAGATCCAACTTTGTTATGGATTAATTCAGGTGTAGCTACGTTGAAAAAATATTTTGATGGCCGCGTAGTACCAGAGAATCCAAGAATTTGTAATGCGCAAAAATCCATTCGTACCAATGATATTGAAAATGTTGGGAAAACAGCAAGACATCACACATTCTTTGAAATGCTAGGAAACTTCTCAATTGGTGATTATTTTAAAGAAGAAGCAATTGAATGGGCTTGGGAGTTTCTCACAAGCGACAAATGGATAGGCTTTGACCCTGAAAAGTTATCTGTCACTATTCATCCTGAAGATAACGAGGCATTTGAGATTTGGAATAATAAAGTTGGCGTACCAGAGGAGAGAATTATCCGCCTTGAAGGGAATTTCTGGGATATAGGTGAAGGCCCTAGTGGACCAAATACTGAAATCTTTTATGACCGCGGAGAAGAGTATGGCAATGATTTTAATGATCCTGAGCTATATCCAGGTGGAGAAAATGACCGCTATTTAGAAGTATGGAACCTTGTCTTTTCACAATTTAATCATAATCCTGATGGTACATATACACCACTACCAAAGAAGAACATAGATACTGGGATGGGGCTTGAACGTATGGCGAGTGTTCTTCAAGAAGTTCCAACTAATTTTGATACTGATTTGTTTATGCCTATTATTCAAGCGACAGAGCGTATCTCAAATAAACAATATCGTATAAATAGTAAGGAGCTTGATACCGCTTTTAAGGTAATTGCTGATCACATTCGTACAGTTGCTTTTGCGGTTGGCGATGGTGCGCTCCCATCGAATGAAGGAAGAGGGTATGTACTTCGTCGATTACTGCGCAGAGCTGTTCGTTACGCAAAAAAATTAGGCATCGAACGCCCATTTATGTATGAATTAGTCCCTGTTGTGTCTGAAATAATGGTTGATTTCTACCCTGAAGTAAAGGACAAAGCAGATTTTATAGAGAAAGTGATAAAAACAGAGGAAGAACGCTTCCATGAAACATTACACGATGGTCTCGCTATTTTGTCTAGCGTAATAAAGAAAGAAAAAGAACAAAGTAGTACGATTATTTCCGGTCAAGATGTATTTCGTCTGTACGATACATACGGATTCCCGGTCGAATTAACAGAAGAGTATGCGCAAGAGGAAGGTATGTCTGTTGACCATGTAGGATTCGAGAATGAAATGGAGAAACAACGTGACCGTGCTCGTCGTGC
The DNA here is from genome assembly GCF_003944835.1 of Bacillus sp. HMF5848. Taxonomy (GTDB): domain Bacteria; phylum Bacillota; class Bacilli; order Bacillales; family HMF5848; genus HMF5848. The sequence continues at coordinate 2,976,428 of NZ_RWIV01000001.1, read as the reverse complement.
TCGTCAAGATGTAGGTTCTATGCAAGTACAAGGTGGAATTTTAGGAGAAATTAAGGTTGAAAGTTCTTTTATTGGATATGATACTACTCATGCCAATGTTAAAGTGCAAATTATCGTAAAAGACAATGAGCTTGTAGAAGAGGCTAAAGTAGGTGATAGTGTTCAGGTCATCTTGGATGAAACACCTTTCTACGCGGAAAGCGGAGGACAAGTTGCTGACCAAGGGCTATTACAGGGAAGCAATTTTAAAGCTAAAGTAGAAGATGTTCAAAAGGCTCCAAATGGACAAAATCTGCATACTATTTCAATTGAAGAAGGTACATTAGTTGTAGGCGAAGGATACGAAGCAATTGTTGATGAAGCGAAGCGTGCTAGTATTATAAAAAATCACACAGCTACGCATCTTCTTCACCGTGCTTTAAAGGACATATTAGGCGAGCATGCAAATCAAGCAGGTTCATTAGTATCAGCCGATCGACTTCGTTTTGATTTCTCACATTTTGGTCAAGTGACAGCAGAGGAAATTGATAAAATTGAGACGATAGTGAACGAAAAAATTTGGCAAAGCATGCCGGTTGATGTAAGCTATAAAAGTCTAGAAGAAGCTAAAGAAATCGGAGCTATGGCGTTATTTGGTGAAAAATATGGCGATACTGTTCGTGTAGTTCGTGTAGATCAATTTAGTCTTGAGCTTTGTGGAGGCTGTCATGTTGAAAATACAGCAGCAATAGGGCTATTCAAAATTGTCTCAGAAGCTGGTATTGGTGCAGGAACACGTAGAATTGAAGCTGTAACAGGCCAAGCTGCGTATCAAGTATTAAACAACCAAGTGAGGCTGTTAAAGGATGCTGCCTCAATTCTCAAAACAAGCCCGAAAGATGTCGTGGAACGTGTAAAATCGTTACAAGCAGAATTAAAAGAAGTGCAGCGTGAGAACGAGTCACTTTCTGCTAAACTTAGTCATATTGAAGCAGGGAATTTAACAAGCAACGCCCAAGTAATTAACGGAGTCAACGTTATTGCAACAAAAATTGCCAACGGTGATATGAACCAACTTCGCACGATGATGGATGATATTAAACAAAAGGTTGATAGTGCTGTCATTCTTTTAGGTAGTGTGAACGATGGAAAAGTAAGCTTATTAGCAGGTGTAACAGATGACCTTGTTAAGAAAGGGTACCATGCCGGTAAACTTGTGAAGGAAGCAGCTACCATTTGTGGTGGAGGCGGTGGAGGCCGTCCTGACATGGCACAAGCGGGTGGAAAAGACCCAAGCAAAATAGATGACGCTATTGCTGTTGTCGAACAATGGGTGAAATCCGTTTCCTAATCTTGCTAAAATGTTGTACAATGATGGTAGTTGATGAAACGTCTCGTAATTTGAAAGAGAGGTGCGGAGCATGAGTTCATTTGATAAAACGATGCAATTTCATTTTCCTGACGAACCAATTGATACAAATGTAAATGAAGTATTACAAACAGTTTATGAAGCTTTACAAGAAAAGGGGTATAACCCTATTAATCAAATTGTTGGTTATTTATTATCCGGTGATCCAGCATATATTCCTAGACATAAAGATGCCCGTAATATTATCCGCAAGATAGAGCGGGATGAAATTATCGAGGAAGTTGTAAAGTATTACTTAGACAATCAACGAGAAAGATAGGACAAGGTAATGGTGAGAATACTCGGACTTGATGTTGGCTCGAAAACTGTAGGTGTTGCTGTTAGTGACGAAATGGGTTGGACAGCACAAGGCTTAGAAACAATTAAAATCAACGAAGATGAACAAGAGTATGGACTAACAAGACTCGGGGAAATAATAAACGAGTATAGTGTAACAAAGGTCGTCATAGGCTTACCAAAAAACATGAACGGGACAATCGGTCCTAGAGGTGAAGCAAGTCAACATTTTGCTTCTCTAGTTGAAGAGCAATTCAACCTGCCTGTCGACCTTTGGGATGAAAGGTTAACAACTATGGCAGCTGAAAAAATGCTGATTTCAGCTGATGTAAGCCGAAAAAAAAGAAAGCAAGTCATCGATAAGATGGCTGCTGTCATGATTTTACAAGGCTATTTAGACAGAATAAGTAAATGAGGTGTAAGAATGGAAAACGGTGAAAAGCAAATTACAGTAATTGACGAACAAGGTAACGAAATACTATGTGAAGTATTATTTACTTTTGATTCTGACGAATTTAACAAGTCTTATGTTTTATATTATCCAGTAGGTGCTGATGAGGATGAAGACGGTGAAATTGAAATTCACGCTTCTAGCTACTCTCCTTCAGAAGATAGCGAAGATGGCAACCTTCAACCGATTGAATCCGAAGAAGAGTGGGACATGATCGAAGAAATGCTCAACACGTTTTTAGCAGAAGAAGAAGACGAACAATAATAAAGATAGATTAATGACTGGCTCAGAGAGCCAGTCATTTTTTCTATTGCAAGACTTTACCTTAAAATAACTAGGGATAACTTTGATTTCGTTCATAAATACTATTTATTTGTATAGGTGTCTGTCAAAGGTAAAAACAACACAGTTTAACAGCGTAAACCGTAAGCAAGGGTGTGTGGAGGATAGTTTATATAAAAACCATGTTTTTAGTAAGAATTTTGTATAAAAAAAGCGAAAAAACTTTATAACTGTAGTATAATTAAAAATCGGTGAGAGGAGGGTCTAACGTGAATGAAACAAACTTTAAAGATAAAGACAAAGATAAAGATAAAGATACAATGAGTCAATTTAAGAGTAATTTACTAGAGCGCTCTAAAGAAGCGAGAGTCGTCCGAAGAATTGTCCTGGTGTTAGCAATTATCATGTTTGCTTTAGTTATTGGCACAATGGTGGGGGGATATTTATACGTTTCGGAAGCACTCCAGCCTGTCGATGAAACTAGTAATAAAGAGGTTGCTGTTTCAATTCCTTTAGGATCTTCGGTTACGGCAATCGCTAATATATTAGAAGAACAAGAAATTATTAGAGACGCCAAAATTTTCAAATACTATATAAAGTTTCGTAATGCGTCTGATTTCCAAGCAGGGGATTATACTTTAAAGCCTTCAATGACTCACGATGAAATCATAGCGGCTTTAAAACAAGGTAAAATTATTCAAGAAGTGAAATTTAAAATAACCATTCCAGAAGGTAAACAGCTTGACCAGATTGCAACAATTATTGCAGAGAAAACGAATCATCCTATTGATGAAGTGATGGGTACATTAACAGATGAAGCATATTTAGAAGAGCTTATGGATAAATATCCATCAATTTTGACTGATGAGATTTTAGCGTTTAATATTAGATATCCACTCGAAGGATATTTATATCCTGCTACGTACTCATTTTATGAAGAAGAACCAAGTATAAAATCTGTTATAGAGGCTATGCTCGATAAAACGGCTCAAATGATGGATGCTTACTTTGTTAAAATGGAAGAAAAAGGAATGACAGTTCATGAGTTGCTTACTTTTGCATCCCTTGTAGAAGAAGAAGCAACAGAACAAACAGACAGAAAAATGATTGCTAGCGTGTTCTATAATCGCTTAAATGAAGGGATGCCACTGCAAACAGACCCTACTGTTTTATATGCTTTAGGAGAGCATAAACAACGTGTATTGTATGCGGATTTAGAGGTTGAATCACCCTACAACACATATAAAATCATTGGTTTGCCACCAGGTCCAATAGCTAATGCAGGAGTAACATCAATTAGCGCTGTTCTCGAACCAGCAGATACTGACTATTTTTATTTCTTTGCTACACCAACGGGGCAAAATGAATTTAGTCGGACCCTTAATGAACATAATCGCAAGTTAGCAGAGTTCCGTTAATTAACTATTATTAACAGGCTACCCCACAAATAGTTCACACCTAACATTCATGATTTTCTGTTAGATGAGTGAAAAGCAGGGGTAGCTTTACTTTTGTGGAAAAAGGATTGCTGCCTTAAAGACGACTCCTCTCATGATAAATACTAAATGTATATAATAAAGGTTCATTTGTTTATAAAATGCAGATAACAGCTTGTATTTTATTATGATTAATATGTAGTTGTAGGAAGTACACTTCATTTCTACTCGCATTCTTTGCGCTATTGTGGTAAAATATATCGAGTTGCAAACAAGCAATGGAGGGTATATATGTTAAACAGTGATATTAACACCTATTTAACGTCGCTTTTACCTAATAAATCGTCGTTAATATTAGACATGGAGCGATACGCTTTAGAGCATGAAGTGCCCATTATGGATGTCATTTCTATTGAGACACTACTAATGATTTTGCAGCTTCAAAATCCAAAAACAATTTTAGAATTAGGTACGGCAATTGGATATTCTGCAACAAGAATGGCTTTAGCATTACCTGATACGAAGATTGTTACGATAGAAAGAAACAAAGAGCGTTATGATAAAGCTCTTTTTTATATTGGACAAGCAGGTTTATCAGACAGAATATCTATTATATTTGGTGATGCTTTAGAAGTATCAGAACAGATACAAACGTTCGGAGTATTTGATGCCGTTTTTATAGATGCAGCAAAAGGTCAATATGAACGCTTTTTTAATTTATATACCCCGATGCTTACCAATCGTGGTGTTGTTATAAGTGATAATGTTCTTTATAAAGGGTTGCCTACAAAAGAACAAAGTGAAATAGAAAATAGGAGAGTACGACAATTAGTAAGAAAAATTAAAGGCTATAATGAGTGGTTAGCAAAGCATCCAAGCTTCACAACCACTTTTGTTCCAATAGGGGATGGATTAGCAATAACGAGAAAACGAGGTGACATATAGATGACTAAAAAACCTGAATTATTAGTTACACCAAAAAAGATAGAAGACATATTGCCGTTAATTGAGGCAGGAGCAACTGCACTTGTTGTTGGTGAACAACGTTACGGTCTTCGTTTAGCTGGTGAGTTTTCACGAGATGATATAAGGAAATCAATTGATATAGCACATGCTAAAAATACAAAAGTATATGTTGCGATGAATGCGATATTTCATAATGACAAGGTTGATGAGCTTTCAGACTACGTACAATTTGTCAGTGAGGTAGGTGCAGATGCAATAATATTCGGTGATCCTGCTGTACTGTTAGTGGCCCGTGAAGTAGCACCTGATCTAAAGCTTCACTGGAATACTGAAACAACAGCAACAAACTGGTATACATGTAATTATTGGGGACGTAAAGGTGCCAAGCGTGCTGTCTTAGCTCGTGAGCTTAATATGGATACTATTGTCGAAATAAAAGAAAATGCAGAGGTTGAAATTGAAGTCCAAGTACACGGTATGACGGCTATGTTCCACTCGAAACGTGCACTATTAGGGAATTATTTTGAATTCCAAGGGAAAGCAATGAAAATTGATAAGTCACAACAATCTACTATGATTTTGCATGATAAAGAAAGAAATAATAAATATCCAATTTTTGAAGATGACAATGGCACACATATTATGAGTCCAAATGATATTTGTATTATTGATGAGCTAGAAGAGATGATTGATGCTAATGTAGATAGCTTTAAAATTGATGGAATCTTACACACATCGCAGTATATCATCGAAGTTACGAAGCTATATAGAGAGGCTATTGATTTATGTGTAGATGATCGTGAACAATATGAAAGCGTGAAAGAAGAGCTCGTTGCTAAGATAGAAGACATGCAACCGACACATCGACCGTTAGATACTGGCTTTTTCTTTAAAGAAACGGTTTATTAAAAAACTTTGTGTTGCTTTTCACTACAATTGACAATTGATAAATAATCAAAATACAAAGGAGGTTAGCAAGCATGGTGACTGTAAAACATGACACTATTTCAAAAATAGTAGACGGTAAACGAGTAATTGTGAAGAAGCCCGAGCTTCTTGCACCAGCGGGGAATTTAGAAAAATTGAAAATTGCGGTTCGCTATGGTGCTGACGCTGTTTTTATTGGAGGACAGGAGTATGGTCTTCGCTCCAATGCAGACAATTTTACACATGAAGAAATGGCGGAAGGTGTCCGTTTCGCTGAGAAATACGATGCCAAAATTTATGTTACGACCAATATTTTTGCTCATAATGAAAATATGGACGGACTTGACGAATACTTGCAAGGACTAGAGCATGCAGGTGTACATGGTATAATCGTGGCGGATCCACTAATTATTGAAACATGTAGACGTGTAGCACCTAAGTTAGAAGTTCATTTGAGCACACAGCAATCCTTATCGAACTGGAAAGCAGTACAGTTCTGGAAAGAAGAAGGGTTAGAACGTGTTGTATTAGCACGTGAAACAAGTGCGGAAGAAATAAAAGAAATTAAAGAAAAAGTGGATATTGAAATTGAAGCATTTATACACGGAGCAATGTGTATCGCATACTCTGGGCGATGTGTGTTAAGTAACCACATGACAGCACGTGACTCAAACCGTGGCGGCTGTTGTCAGTCTTGCCGATGGGATTACGATTTATTTAAAATCGAAGACAATAACGAGACAGCTTTATTTTCAGAACAAGATGCGCCATTCGCTATGAGTCCTAAGGATTTAAAGCTGATAGAATCTATTCCAAGAGCAATTGAGCTAGGTATCGATAGCTTAAAAATTGAAGGACGAATGAAATCTATTCACTATGTAGCAACGGTTGTCAGTGTGTATCGCAAGGTTATTGATGCATATTGCGCAGACCCAGATAACTTTGTTATTAAGCGTGAATGGCTTGAAGAATTAGATAAATGTGCGAACCGTGATACGGCACCGGCCTTTTTTGAAGGTGTTCCAGGGTATAAGGAGCAGATGTTTGGAAATCATAGCAAAAAAACAACGTATGATTTTGTTGGTCTTGTATTAGACTACAACGAAGATACTAAAGTTGTAACATTGCAGCAAAGAAATCACTTTAAGCCTGGTGATGAAGTCGAATTTTTCGGGCCAGAGCTTAACGAGAATTTCACCACTTCTATTGACACTATTTGGGACGAGGATGGGAATGAGCTTGATGCTGCTCGTCATCCTTTGCAAATTGTTCAATTTAAAGTAGATCAAAAACTCTACCCATATAATATGATGCGAAAGGGATACTAGCATGCGAGAAAAACCAATCGTAATAGGAGTCGCAGGTGGATCCGGTTCAGGAAAAACTAGCGTTACAAAAGCTATTTATGAACAATTTCAAGGGCATTCTATTTTAATGCTCGAACAAGACTATTATTACAAAGACCAGAGTCATCTACCTTTTGAAGACAGACTAAATACTAATTATGATCATCCGTTAGCATTTGATAACGACTTGCTTATTCAGCATCTTGATGAGCTGATAAACTTCAAGTCGATTAAAAAGCCAGTATATGACTACACGCTTCATACAAGATCCGAAAAAACAATATTGGTGGAGCCAAAGGATGTTATTATTTTAGAAGGTATTTTAGTATTAGAAGATGAACGACTGCGTCAACTAATGGATATTAAATTATTCGTTGATACAGATGCAGATATTCGTATAATCCGCCGTATTATGCGAGACATAAAGGAACGTGGTCGTAGTATCGAATCTGTTATTGAGCAATATATGAGCGTAGTGCGTCCTATGCACAATCAGTTCATCGAGCCTACAAAGAGATATGCCGATATTATTATTCCAGAGGGCGGCCATAATACAGTTGCGATTGACTTAATGGTAACAAAAATAAAAACTATTCTTGAACAAAACGCATTTTTGTAATAATATGACATAGATATGTTTAACAATTTGGGCGAACGTGTCTCGCCCAAATTTTTCATATAGTTTTGATTAAGTTGGATACTATGCACATCCAACGCATATATAATAATTACATATAAAGACACTCATCCAGCAGGGGATTGTGTGATACTAGAAGGAGTGAAGGAATAGTGACACTGGAAAAAGTATTTCCAATGACAGAAGCAGGAAAGCAAAAGCTAGAGGAAGAACTAACGTATTTAAAATCTGTACGCCGAAAAGAAGTTGTGGAGCGTATTAAAATTGCTCGTAGTTTCGGGGACCTATCGGAAAACTCGGAGTATGATTCTGCAAAAGAGGAACAAGCCTTCGTTGAAGGACGTATTACAACGTTAGAAAATATGATTCGTAATGCTAAAATCATTGAAGAGGGTGCCGGAGATAGTGAAACAGTAACCTTAGGAAAAACGGTTGCGTTTATCGAGTTACCTGATGGTGAGGAAGAATCTTATACAATTGTAGGTAGTGCTGAAGCAGATCCTTTCGAACAAAAAATCTCAAATGAGTCACCTATAGCAAAAAGCTTAATGGGCAAACGCATTGGTGATAAAGTAACAGTACAAACGCCAGCTGGCGATATGGAAGTTAAAATAATTTCTGTAAAATAAGTTTGAAGCGCTTACGCCTCGTCAACACTGTTGACGAGGTGTTTTTTATGAGAATTGTTAAACATCGTCTTAAAGTTGTTGCCTTTTTAGTTTTTATTTTCTTGGTTGTATTAGTAGGAAGACTAATGCAGATTCAAATAATAGATACAGAGTCATTTTCCAAGCATCAAGTGAATCTAATCGAAGGAAGCGTAAACCAACGTACTCAAGCTGTTGTCATTGATAATGGAAGGGGACAGTTTGTAGATCGAAACCTTGAGCCACTAACTGTAGAGTATAAGCCTGCACTAATATTATTTCCTTTTTTAAAGCATATGAAATGGCCTATACAAAACGTAGCTTCTATTATTAATACTTCTTCACATGCTATTGAAGAAACATTGAAACATACAACTGAACCGGTTGTTTTTACGAATAATTTGACAGAGGCACAAATGGCAGCTATCAATGATATGAAAATACCGGGAGTTTTTGCTATATACAAGCAACAGGAGCTTCAGCATCCAATCGCAAGCCATCTCATTGGTTTGGTTCGTTATAACGAAGATTTATTTCGAGAAAGATATCCTGATAAACAAGAACAAGCTACCATGCCAATTGGCATTACAGGTCTACAAGCTGCATTTGATGAGTTTCTATTTCCAGAGGGGGAATCAAAGCTACTGTATCATGTAGATGCAAAAAGTGGGCCTTTGTTTGGCATAAATGTAAAGTATCATGAACCGGCTAATCCCTTTTATCCTGTGACCATAAAAACAACAATAGATAAGTCCTTACAAAACGAGGCTGAAAAAATTATAGAGCATAACGATATTACGAATGGAGGTCTTGTCTTATTAGATATAGAGACAAATGAGTTGCTAGCTTTAGTAAGTGCCCCTGTTATGAACCCCGCAGATCCTTTTAAAAATGGAGCGGCGCAAAATCGTATGCTGTTACCACAGTTTCCAGGCTCTGTTTTTAAAACGGTAATAGCAGCAGGCGCAATAGAAAGTAACCTCGTGAAATTTGGAGAAACATTTGATTGTAGCTTAAACCTTTACGGACAGCATGATACTCAGCACAATTTAGGCTTGCTATCATTTTCAGATAGCTTTGCACAAAGTTGTAACTATACGTTTGCTACGTTAGGAAAACGTCTACAACAAAATAATAAGAATAATATTGAAAAGTTCGCCGATATGCTTGGTCTTATACAAAAGAATGGTTGGATCGGAGATTTATATCATTTTGAGATGTTTGAGCAACTACCAGATGAAAGAAACGGGTCGATATGGGGAGATTCCCGTGACAAATCGGTTGACAAGGCTATAGCACAAACGGCAATAGGACAAAAAGAGGTGCGTGTGTCTCCGTTGGCAATCGCCAATATGATGGCGACGATAGCACGTGGAGGTAGCAAGCAGCAAATACGTATTGTAGATGAAATTTTATATAAAAACGGTTCAACTATGCACCGCTTTAATAAACAAAAGCTTCAAGGGGATAAAATTTCTCCTTATACAGCTATGCAGTTACAAAAGCTACTCCATCATGTTGTAGAAGCTGAGCAGGGGACTGGGAGGGCTTTTCAATCTTTGTCTTTTGACGTAGCAGGTAAGTCAGGAACAGCTGAAACAGGGAAGTATACAGCAGATGGTGTACCGCTAGTGAACAAATGGTTTGCAGGTTATTTTCCTTTTGAGAATCCTAAATACGCTTTAGTTGTTGTAGAGCTGGAGAAAAGAGATGGCACGTCAAATACTAACAAAGTGTATTATGAGTTCGCCAAGCACGTATATGAGAGAAGTGAATAATGAAGGGCTCTAGAAGTCATTTATTGTTCAATATGCCATGATGTAAAAAAAATGATAGAATAATGAATATACTGTGTTTGAGGAGGAAATGATTTGGGACATGACTTTGATGACCTATATGAAGGACCGAGATATCAAAAACAATTAAAACGTAGAAGAGTAAATAGAATCTTAAATGTATTGCTAAGTATATTACTATTGTTGGGGCTAGGACTTGGTGTTCGTTTTCTATTTAATTCATCATCTTCTGAGCCTGCTAGCACATTACAACAAAAACAAACAGAATCTTCACCTGAATTAAATGATGAGAACAGCGAGCGAAATAATAATAACAAAACAGATACTACTACTGAAAATAATAAGGAACAAAATGAAGATTCTAGCTCACAACAAAGTGAAGTGTTAGTTAAAGAGGGAGAAGAAGGATCAAACATTATTAAAACTATTATCGATTCTGATTGGGAAGCAATAGGAACTCAACAGGCGGAACCACATGTTGTGAATGATAATTTAGAATCAATAGATGTCCAGGAAATGAAGCAAGCAGTCACATATGCAACTGGAATAGACGATTTTATTTTATGGTGGCTGACAAATGATGGACAGCCAAATTCGGCATTATTAACAATTTCGAATCGAGAACAAACTGAGGTATATGACGTGCATCTTGTTTGGATAGAGAACAAAGGCTGGAAACCTGTTGCTGTTGATCGTTTAAAAGAAAACTTAACAGCCCCTTATATTAGTCAACAACAAAACAGTAGTGAGCAAGAACAAGAGTAGAGTGGCATTTGCCACTCTACTCTATTTTTTCTTAAAATGTACTACTGCACTATAAAAACGACGTCCATCTTTATCAACATACATTTCATGAGAGACGTTATAAACAGAGAGCATAAGCGCTTTATTGTGCTCAATTTGCTCATTAATCTTATTCTCGAGCTTTTTTATGTCAGTTGCTTCAAAAAGCTCTATTTTGTCTTCTATTAGGTCCATCATAATTGACATTGTTATACCTCCTATTCGGCTAGATTATACACAATTATAGTAAAGTAGAAAAGTTTTTAGTAACGTATGGAAAACAAGTCAATAATAATGGTAAGATGGGCTTTGTGAATAAATATAGAAAGTAGGTTTCAATATGAAGGTTGCGATTATTGGTGCAATGGAAGAAGAAGTTATAATTCTTCGTGATAAACTAATAAACCCTACTAACACAACAATTGCAAATTGCGAATTCGTTGAGGGTACATTACAAGGTATGGCTGTAGTGCTATTAAAGTCAGGTATTGGAAAAGTAAATGCAGCGATGAGTACATCCATTTTACTTGAGAGATTTAAGCCAGATGTCGTAATAAACACGGGGTCTGCTGGAGGGTTTCTGCCAAGCCTACAAGTAGGAGATGTAGTCATTTCAACAGAGATCAGACATCATGATGTCGACGTTACAGCATTCAATTATGAATATGGTCAAGTGCCAGGACTGCCTGCAGCATTTACAGCAGATAGTAAGCTTATCGCTGTTGCTGAAAAGGCAGCTCAGAAGGTTTCAGAAATTAAAGTTGTAAAAGGTCTCATTGTTACAGGAGATTCATTTATGAATGACCCTGAACGAGTTGAGTTTGTTCGTACTAAATTTACTGACTTGTGTGCGGCGGAAATGGAAGCAGCTGCAATTGCGCAAGTGTGCCATCAATTTGATGTTCCATTTGTTGTCATTCGATCGTTATCAGATATTGCTGGTAAAGAATCTAATATTTCATTTGAGCAGTTTTTACATACAGCCGCCTTACACTCATCTCAGTTGATTGAGTCTATGTTAATAGAGCTTTCCTAATAAAAGAGGCTTGATTCCCTAAGTGTTATTAATGTAACGATAATAGGGATGGATAGCCTCTTTTCTCTATTATTATTAAATTCCTTGATTACAATAAGTAAACATTACCACCATACTTTCATAAAAGAACATGCTATACTAAAATAGTTATATATTTTATGAAAAGGTAGGTGTAATGCATAATGAGCCAGAATGAAAATAAAATATTACAACAAAAAGTAATTGATTATACTCGTTATGGAATTACATTGTTAGCGGTAAGTGTCTTTTTATATATTGGTGTAATCATCCGAAGTGAGATAATATCTAATCCAAAAATGTTTATGATGATGGGAACTACTTCATTATTTTTAATTAGTTCATTTATTTTTATATATAAAGCAATGAAACTTCGAAACTTTCTTCAATCTGAGGAACAATAACTGTCTAACATAAATTGTTAGGCAGTTTTTTGTCGGTTATTCTCCCTCGAAACGTCATTTCTTAATATTTCTAGACGTAGTCGTAACGAAAAATGAGTTTTTATTGTAAACCCCAAAAAAAATTCACAAATTTGACACAAATTTACGAAAAGTACTTTCAAGAATGTATAGTTTCCATTACAATCATAGTAATAAAGTTTTTATGTGGTTAGGAGGCAGAGTTTTGCAAGAAATAATAATAACCTTTAATCCTGTCCTCATATTGATTGCCATCGTACTAACATATATGAGTGTTTATTCATCATTAGATTTGTTCACGTTATTACGAACATCAAATAAATCAAGCTTGCTGCTCTTTACTGGTGGAAGCTTATCGTTAGGCTTTGGAATATGGGCAATGAATTTTATCGGTATGCTATCTATAGACAGCGTTCGTGCCATGTCATACAATGTAGCAATTATCATCCTATCACTACTTTTAGCTATCATTTTTACGGCTATAGCATTTTATTTTGTGATTAACAGGCCAAAATCAAAGGTTGAATTGTTGATAAGTAGCTTTTTTATGATGCTCGCTTTTTTAACCTCACATATCATGTGTATGTATGCCCTGAATGTAGCTATTAATTATCAGCCGTATGTAGCTGTGTTTGCAAATGGAATGGTATTTGGTGCATTCTTTTTCACGACTTGGCTTTTGTTTTATGCCAAATCAATTGCATACGAATCACATGCATGGTTGAAGCCAGTAAGTGCACTCATTTTGACTGGTGCTATCGCAGAAGGGTATATTGTCTTATTAAAGGCATCATCTTTTTACGCTCCTCTTCAAAATACACTAGCCTTTGGGAATCATGAAAATATGGTAATGATAGTGGTTGTATTTATTGCTATATTAATTATATCTGGTCTAATAAGCTCAGGAACTCTTATTAGCCAACGTTTATTAAAAAGTGATATAAATTTAAAGGACATTCAATATGCTTTGAATTCGTCATCTATTGTTGCCATAACTGATGCAAAAGGGATTATTACTTATGTGAATGATAAATTTGTTGAAATCTCTCAATATGAAGAGCATGAGTTAATTGGCCATAATCATAGTATTTTAAACTCCGGATATCATTCTAAAGAGTTTTTTCAAGATTTATGGCGAACAATTGGGAACGGTCAAATTTGGAAGGGCGAAGTCTGTAATAAAGCAAAGGATGGAAGCATTTACTGGGTTGACACAACAATAGTGCCATTTTTAAACTCTCGCGGTAAGCCATATCAGTATGTAGCTATTCGTACAGATATTTCTAAAAGAAAACAAGCTGAAGGTCAGTTAAAAGAAACTTTAAAAGAAATTAAAGATATTAAGTTTGCCTTGGATCAGTCATCTATTGTTGCCATAACAGATAATCACGGGATTATTACAAAAGTAAATGATAAATTATGTGAGATCTCTAAGTATTCGAGAGAAGAACTAATTGGCCAAGATCATCGAATCTTAAATTCTGGCCATCATTCAAAGGAGTACTTCAAAAATCTATGGAAAACAATTGGTAACGGTGAGGTTTGGAAGGGTGAAATCCAAAACAAAGCAAAAGATGGAACGCTTTACTGGGTCGACACAACAATAGTGCCATTTTTAAATGAATATGGTAAACCATATCAATATTTAGCAATTCGTAATGATATTACAGAGCGTAAAAAGCAGGAACAAGTAATGAGAGCACAGGATAAGCTTGCAACAGTTGGTCAATTAGCAGCGGGCGTCGCTCATGAAATACGTAACCCTCTTACTTCTATGAAGGGATATACAGAGTTTTTACAGCTTGATGAGAAAAGTGAAGAACGTCAGGAGTATTTACAAATAATCTTAGAAGAAATTGATCGTGTAAATGCAATAGTAGAGGAGTTCTTGCTATTAGCGAATCCACATGCCGTGAAGCTTGAGAACAAAGACATTATACCAATATTGAAAAATGTACTAACACTAACAGAATTTGAAGCAAGAAAACGTGATGTGAAATTTCATTTTATGACAGATCACTCATCTATTTGGGTTAATGTTGATGAAGATAGAATTAAACAAGTATTTCTTAACTTTATTAAAAATGCTATTGAAGCTATGCCTAATGGTGGTGACATTTTTGTTAAAGCTGTACTTGAAAAGGGTGAATTGTCTATATCAATTCAGGACACTGGTACAGGGATTCCAAAAGAAGTTCTACAACGAATTGGTGAGCCCTTCTTTACAACAAAGAAAAAAGGGAACGGACTCGGCTTAATGGTAAGCTTCAAAATAATTGAAAGTCATAATGGTAAAGTTCACGTAAGTAGTGAAGAAAATAAAGGGACTATATTTAACGTTGTTCTTCCAACTCAATCAGCCTGAGTACAAACAATATAATAAATTAAATTATTAAAAGGTATAGAAAGCTATTTCTATGCCTTTTTTTACGCTAAAATGTAAGTGGATAGTATTCGGAGGTGAGAAAATTGAGCAAGCGTATTTGGTATTATGAGGGTGTTATGCTGCTATTAGTTATCATATCAATTTCATTTATTTGGATAGAACACCCGCAGGCGCGTATTGCAGATTTTATAATTTGGCTAATTTTCCTAGGTGACTACGTAGTACGTTTACTGAAGGCTGATGAAAAGAAACTTTTTGTGAAAAAAAACATTTTTGACTTAATTGTTTTAATTCCGTTTGATTCCATCTTTAGGGTGGCACGTTTAGCAAAATTAATTCGTTTAATTCGTTTATTCTACATAGGATCTCGTTTTATAGGACCTGTGTATAATATATTAAAGACAAACGGCCTCCATAAAATCTTATCAGCTACGGTAATATTAATCTTTGTTTCTGCCATTCCAATATATTACTTTGAGCCTAATATAGAGACGATGGAGGATGCGTTGTGGTGGTCTGTAGTAACGGCAACAACGGTAGGATATGGAGATATTAGTCCATCAACTGCTGGTGGAAGACTCATTGCGATTGTATTGATGATATTTGGTATAGGGCTAGTTGGTATGATTACAGGCTCTATTGCTACCTATTTTTTACAAGGACATGAAAAAGAAGTAGACCGCGAGATTCACTTTGTTCAGCAACAGTTAAGTCGCTTTGATGAATTGACATCACCTGAACTAACGACTATTGTTCAAATTTTAGAGGGCAAACGTGAACAATTAGAGAACCGACAAAAGATTACATAGATTTTGGAAAAAAAGGGTTTACTTTACGGAAAATAATGGCTATAATGACAATGTAAGAAAAATCACACAAGGAGGTCGAATCAAATGATTGTAGCAACTGTATATTGTTTAGCTAATAAAATTTCATATGTAAATATCTATTCGACCACTATAGGGAATTGTGTGTATTAATTTGTCTTTATAACTAAAACATTCAACCACAATGCCACAGGGAGAATAGTGTCCTTGTGGCTTTTTATATGTAACCTATGGCCGCAGGGGGCATTTCCTTGTGGTTTTTTTGTGCTTAAAAAAGGAGGAGAAACCAATGATTAAAAATGACGGCACTTAGAGACTGGAACCGGAAGGAGGTGAGCATCTATGATGCATATGTATATTGAATTATCGCTGTTATTTCACTTTTTCCAAAAGAGAAGAAAAGAGGAGGGTTTCCGTTATGACGCTTAACATATTTTTTGTAACAATTAAAATTGAAAAGCGCAAGCAGTCAATTGATGAACTACAACATTTAGAAAATATAAAAAAAGCACACGAAAAAATTGCCGAAAAGCACAGTGAATTGTTCCCTATCATGTAATAAATAAATGTGAAGGGAGGGATAAGCAATGACACTAAACATTTTATTTTTTACCATTACGATTAAACGCCGTCATATGACGTTAGAGGAAGTAGTACATTACGAAAATATTAAAAAGAATCGTGAAAATATTCAAGAACGTATTACGACAATGTTTCCCAATCTATAATTACTATTTTTAAAAATAAAACGAAAAGGAGAGATAAAAAATGAACATGACTAAATTTGAAGTGATGAACAAGATAAAACTAAAGGAAGATTCTACCTAGTTATAATAATTAAGGAGGAATCAGAATGATTTCATTAAGAGTTTTGTTACTTACACTATATGCAAAAGATGTTTTATTAAAATTTGAGAAAAAAAACAGATGATATTATGGTGCTAGGCTGAAGCTTAGCACCTTTTTGTGTTGTTTACTTTATTTTTACTATAAAGCAAGTGTAAAATTAAATGAAACTCCGGAATCGCGAGGAAACCCGTATGATTTAATAATGTAATCATCCGTTGTTAAGTGAACTACTCACCACTTAGCTACGCTTGAAGAAGGAGACTTCTTGGCTAGCTTCGATAATTTATTGAGCAATGCCGCATGTAATTATGATAGAATTAAGGTTAATTGTACTAAAGGAGAAGCGAAATGAATGCAAGTGTTATTATACTCGCTGGTGGGCAGTCCCGCAGAATGGGAACAAATAAAGCATTGCTATCGTTTGATGGTAAATCAGTCATACAACTTTTAATCAATCGGTTTTCTCATGACTTTCAAGATATTATAGTAGTAACGAATGAACCTCATTTATATACAACTTTTCCAAACGTAACTGTTACGACAGATGAATATTATCGAGAAGGACCGCTAGCAGGAATTCATGCGGGGTTATTACTATCTTGTAATGAAAAAAATGTTGTGATTGCTTGTGATATGCCATTTGCTACTCCCCAACTTGCTTACAATATGCTACTTTCATGTGACAGTTATGATGCGGTCATTCCTAAACTTGATGAGAGAATTCATCCATTATTTGCTTGTTATCGAAAAAGTACAAGTCATATTATAGAGACACAATTGCAACATGGTAAAAGAAAAATGATGGAGTTCTTGCAGCTATTAAATGTAATCTATATGGATGAAACGGATTTGAAAATAGAAAAAGAACTTTTACAAAAAAATCTTTTTAATATGAACGATCAAAAGGCGTATAACGAAGCAATACAAATGTATGAACAAAACTAAACTATATAGAACATCATAAGATGTCTAATAAAAAAGGAAGAGAGTCAATATGACAGAAGAGAATATTACAAGATTACAAATAGATAGTAAAGAAATTATTATCATTGGGACAGCACACGTATCAAAACAAAGTGCTGAGCAAGTAAAAGAAGTGATAGAATTAGAGCAGCCCGATACGGTATGTATTGAATTGGATGATCAGCGATATCAGTCGCTTAAAGACGAGGATAATTGGAGTAAGATGGATATCTTTAAAGTAATAAAGGAAAAGAAAGCGACGTTATTACTCATGAATCTTGTCATTTCATCTCATCAAAAACGATTAGCAAAACAGTTTGGTATTAAACCAGGACAAGAGATGATACAAGGGATAGAGTCTGCTGAGCAAGTTGGTGCGAAGTTAGTGTTGGCGGATAGAAATATCCAAATAACGTTTGCACGTATTTGGGGTGGAATTAGTTTCTGGGGAAAAATGAAGCTAATGACTGAAATAATTGCTAGTATTTTTAGCAATGAAAACATTACAGAAGAAGACTTGGAGCAATTAAAGTCAAAAGATATGCTAGACTCCATGCTAAGTGAATTTTCGAGAGCATTTCCTCAGTTGAAAAAACCATTAATTGATGAACGTGACCAATACTTGGCACAAAAAATTAAAGAAGCTCCAGGGGAAAAAATTGTAGCTGTAGTAGGTGCGGCTCACGTGCCTGGCATAAAGACACAGATTACAAAGGACCATGATTTAAAGCTGTTAAGACAACGTCCTACAAAATCTAAAGCGCCAAAAATTATTGCTTGGATGATTCCGATTTTTATTATTGGTGTAATATTATATACTTTTTTCTCTAACCCTACTGTAGCGTATCAACAGACAATAAGCTGGGTGCTGTGGAATGGTACATTTTCAGCAATTGGTGCAGCTATTGCCTTTGCACATCCATTAGCAATACTTACTGCCTTTGTTATTGCGCCTATAAGCTCTTTAAATCCGTTAATGGCGGCCGGATGGTTTTCAGGACTTGTGCAGGTGTATTTTAGACGACCGAATGTAGAGGATTTTGTAAGTTTATCAGATGATGTAACGTCTGTTAAAGGATTTTTTAATAATAAAGTAACAAGAATACTGCTTGTAGTTGTATTAACAAACTTAGGAAGTACGTTAGGTACGTTTATTGGTGGTGCCGATATAGTACGATTGTTTTTTGATAAAATAGCATAATTTTATTTAAACGCAGAAGGCTGGCCTTTTTATTATTTAAAAGGTTGGCTTTTTTTTTTGGCCAATGTGACCAATGGGAAAGTATAAAATTTTGTCTTAATTCATACTTTCCTAACGCATATGGTGTAGCATCTGCTATCAGTCTGTGAAGTGTATCACATTAAATTCAACAATATTGTGAAAGAAAATATGTATGATTTATGACAAAAGCTTTGTTCATATTCATACCGTAATACATTTCTAATAAAATCATGGTAGATATATAATAATCTCATCGAGAGCTTACATTTTATTGAAGTAATAGGTTCTAAACCCTCAGAAAATGATAGTCACTTAATGTAAGTACTATTAGTGGGGAAAACAAAGATTGTAGGTGATTAATATGAATGAATTAAAGCCAACATCAACGATACAATTAAACGAATTATTGAAGCACGCAGATTATATCACCCCTTTACGTAAAGGAAAGTATATCTTCCAAGAAGGTATGGATGCACATGAGGTTTATATTATCCGTAAAGGTCGTGTGCAAATAAGTAAGATTACGAACGATGGAAAAGAACTTTGCTTACGTATTTGTCAACGAGACGATATTTTTGGTGAACTCACGTTATTTACAGATAATCCGAAATACTTGTTGAATTCTAAAGTGATTGAAGATGGTGAAGCAGCTGTTATATACAAAGAAAACCTAGAGCGTTTGCTTTTTGAGAATAGTCAATTTGCATTTGAATTCATGAAGTGGATGAGTGATCATTTTCGAAAAACACAAACAAAATTCAGAGATTTGTTGTTAATGGGGAAAAAAGGGGCATTATATTCAACGTTAATTCGCTTGTCTAACAGCTATGGGACGAAAAAACCAGATGGTATTCATATTAACATTCCATTAACTAATCAGGAACTAGCCAATTTTTGTGGAACAACACGTGAAAGTATCAATCGAATGTTAAATGAGCTAAGACGCAATAACATATTATCAATCAATCAGGGGAAAATTACAATTCACAATTTACAATATTTAAAAGAAGAAATTAAATGTGAAGAATGTCCGGCTGAATATTGTAGCATCGAATAGCCAATTTATAAATTTTGTAAAATTAGTGAACCGTTATATAGGTCTTTTTTTTCGACTATTTTAGGGCTATACTATAGTAAGTATAAATAGTATTAATAGCTATTATACAAAATACTATTGCAGGTAAGGTGTGGCATATGGAAGATAAAAGCATGAATTTAGTTGACCATTTAGATGAGCTTAGAAAACGAGTTATCATTTCATTGGTAGCTTTTATCACATTTTTTATTGTTAGCTTCATTTATGTACAGGATATATATAATTGGCTCGTTCGAGATTTAGAATTTAATTTAACAGTGCTAGGACCTAGTGATATTTTGTGGGTTTACTTTATGTTATCAGGAGTGGCAGCTATTATTGCTTCAATTCCTGTCATTGCATTTCAAGTATGGCTGTTTGTTAAGCCGGCTTTACACCCACATGAACGTAGATTGGCATTAGGCTATATTCCCGCGTTGTTTTTACTTTTTATATTAGGTCTTTGTTTTGGATATTTTGTTATATTACCAGTTATTATGGATTTTCTAGTAGGCTTAGGCAGTGATATGTTCGAAACAATGTTTACAACGGAAAAGTACTTTCGTTTTGTATTACACATGACTATACCTTTTGCTGTTCTATTTGAATTGCCAATTGTCGTTATGTTCTTAACAAGTCTAGGGATTATAAATCCATATGTAATGACACGAATTCGAAAATATGCTTACTTTGTATTAATTGTAATTTCTGTTTCTATTTCACCACCAGATTTTATTTCTGATTTCCTTGTGACCATCCCATTACTAGTATTATACGAACTTAGTATTGGTCTTTCTAAAATTGTCTATAAACGTAGGCAAAAAAGATTGGCTAAAGAAGAAAAAGAGTTCGCAGTATCAGAATAGGGGAAAGAAACTGCACAAAAAAACCGCTGATTGATGTGTACCCCAAAAGTTAGACGAACTAATTCTAACTCTTGGGGTGTTTTTGTGGTCAAATAGGATTTAAAAGGAAATTAGTTGAAGCTTATTTATGTGGTGAAGGTGCATATGCTTTCTTGGCTACTAGATTTGGAATTAAAAGTAAAACCAATATAAGGAAATGTAAGTACGTTCCAGTGCCTTGCCCCTCGAAGTCTTAAGCCGCCCCCCTCCGGAGGTAGGCCCTTCCTGAGGAGTACGTCTTAAGCTAATAGGAGCTGAGCAAGGCGGCGCTTGCACTTTTCTGATTACTAAAAATGAATTTCTTTTTCCATTTCAAAGTCGCCATTTTTACCACCGGTTTTTTTCTGTAAATAGGTAGGCCCAATAATCATACCTTTATCTATTGCTTTACACATATCATACACGGTAAGCGCGGTAGCGGAAGCAGCTGTTAAAGCTTCCATTTCAACCCCAGTACTACCAATTGTCTTTACATAGACAGTAATAATTAGTTTATAGTCATTATCATCGCGTTCTTCCCAAGTGAAGGAGATGTCCACACCTCGCAGAATAATAGGATGACACATAGGAATAATGTTTGATGTTTGCTTGGCAGCCATGATACCCGCTACTTGAGCAACTGCTAAAACATCTCCTTTTTTATTTTGTTGCTTCGTAATGTTTTCATAAATTGCTGTCGAGACAATGATACTTGCTGTGGCAATTGCAATTCGTTCCGTTTCGCTTTTGTTACTAATATCGACCATCTTGGCACGGCCTTCTTCGTTAAAGTGTGTAAAATCTTTCATAATATTCACCTCTATGTAAATATGCTATGCTAGGGGTAGTATAGCATATTATAATAAAAAGTTATGATTTTTTCTTGAAGATTGAGGAGTGATTGGATCCATGATTGAAAAAAGACAACCAGTTGCTGTTAAAGAAGCAGTGGAAAGAGTCATGAAATACGCAAAACCAGGAACACAGGAGGTAGTCACAATAGAAGAAAGTTATGGTCGATATTTAGCAGAAGATTTAATTGCGACACATAATGTTCCTCCATTTGACCGATCGCCATTAGATGGTTTTGCTATTATCGCAGAAGATACAATAGAAGCTAATAGTCACAATCCAATAGAGCTAGAAGTTGTTGATTGTATAGGAGCAGGAGCTGTTTCAAAGAGTCTTGAACGTGGTCAAGCTGTTAGAATTATGACTGGTGCACAAATGCCAGAAGGTAGTAATGCTGTTATTATGCTCGAGCTTACTAAGGAAGTTGTAAAAAACGATAAAACATATGTTGTTATTAAAAGAAGACTACACCCAGGAGATAATATATCCTTTGAGGGTGAAGATACTCAAATTGGAGCTTTACTTGCTAAAAAGGGAGATATAATCAACCCTGGAATAAAAGCACTACTTGCTACATTTGGATACAGTAGGGTACATGTTGCAAAAAAACCAATTGTAGGACTATTTGCTACAGGGACAGAGCTGCTAGATGTGAATGAAGAGCTAGTGCCCGGAAAAATACGAAATAGCAACGCTCATATGATAACAGCGCAGATTGAAAGAGTGGGAGCTATACCGAAATACTTTGGTAAGCTAGCAGATGACTTTGAAGCTTGCCACGAAGCTGTAAAAGAAGCAATAGATAAAGTGGATATACTAATTACAACCGGTGGCGTGTCGGTAGGAGACTACGATTATTTACCAGCTATTTATGATAAATTAGGTGCGACCGTATTATTCAACAAGATTGCTATGCGCCCTGGAAGTGTAACAACTGTTGCACAAAAGGATGGTAAGCTTTTATTTGGGTTGTCTGGTAATCCGTCAGCCTGTTACGTAGGTTTTGAGTTATATGCTAGACCTGTTATTAGAACGATGATGTATAGTAGCATGCCTCATTTGAAAAACACGAAAGCAGTGCTACAAGTGGATTACCCAAAACCGAATCCATTTACTAGATTCGTGCGTAGTGCGCTATCCTATGATAATGGAATGATCACGATTCAACCTAGCGGGTTTGATAAATCGAATGCTGTTTCGTCACTTGCAAAAGCTAATGCTCTTATGGTATTGCCTGGTGGAACACGCGGGTATGAAAAAGGTGCTATCGTAGATGTCTTACTTTTAGAGGACAATGAAGGATCCGAATGGCCGTGGTAGATAAGCAGATACCTATACTACAAATAGTTGGGTACCAAAATAGTGGGAAAACTACCCTTACAACAAAAATCATTGAATTGCTATCAAGTGAAGGACTGAGAATAGGGGCATTAAAGCATCATGGTCATGGAGGAACACCGTTAGATTTGTCTCTGTCTAAAGATTCAACTAAGCATAAGCAGGCTGGTGCGTTAGTGGCTGCAGTTGAAGGAGAGGGAACGATACAAATAACGGCGTCCACACCTTCATTTTCTATTAAGAGCATATTGAAATTATACGAGGCTCTCGAGGTTGACATGATAGTTGTTGAAGGATATAAAAAGCTAACATATCCGAAAATTATAATGGTGAAAAGTAAGGAAGACTTTCAATCACTCATGCAATTAAACAATGTAGTGGCATGTATTTCTTGGATAGATTTAGCTAGTGTAAAAATGAAAAACGTTCCGATATTCATGATACAAGATGAACAATTATTTATGAATTGGATTAATAACTATATAAGGAGTCTACTATGAATGAGAAGCTTTTTGAAATCACAACGAATCCCATTAATATAGAACACGTAACGAATAAAGTTGTTTGTCGAAATGCAGGAGCTATTACAACCTTTATTGGTACGGTGCGTGAATTAACAAAAGGAAAAAAAACACTATATCTAGAGTATGATGCTTATGTGCCAATGGCTGAAAAGAAGCTTGAACAGATTGGTAATGAAATAAAGGAAAAATGGGGCAAAGCAAAGGTTGCGATTACCCATCGAATCGGGCGGCTTGATATAACAGAGATCGCGGTTGTGATTGCTGTTTCTACACCTCACCG
Organism: Bacillus sp. HMF5848; assembly: GCF_003944835.1. Lineage (GTDB taxonomy): Bacteria > Bacillota > Bacilli > Bacillales > HMF5848 > HMF5848. The sequence continues at coordinate 2,952,797 of NZ_RWIV01000001.1, read as the reverse complement.
TAAAGATGCATATGAAGCAAATGAATATGCCATTGAACGGATTAAAGAAATAGTACCTATTTGGAAAAAAGAATTTTGGGAGGATGGCGAATCATGGATTGGGGATCAATTAGAAACAAAGGCATACCCGCAAGGACATCCACCAAAAGAGGAGGGATTTGATGATTAATATTTTACTATTTGCTCATTTACAGGAAGCCGCTGGTAAAGAGAGGATAACATTAGATATTTCTTCAACGACAGTAAAAGAACTGTTACAATTATTAAAAAGTGAATATAATTTACAAGGGCTAAATAGTGTAATGGTTGCTATTAATGAAGAATACGCCCTAGAAGATGATACGATTAAAAATGGTGATACTGTTGCCTTAATTCCACCAGTAAGTGGTGGGTAAATAGTTCTGTGATAATTGTAACTGTATGGTCTCACAGGATATTTTACAATAAAATAAAAGCTAATTAATTTTGGCTACCTGGGGAGAAGAAAATATGAAGGGTACTAAATATATAGATACGTTAAAGCGACCGCTTAAAGACTTACGAATATCAGTTACTGACCGTTGTAATTTTCGTTGCTCATATTGTATGCCAGCGGAAGTGTTTGGACCTGATTTTGCTTTTTTACCGCGCAGCGAGATGTTGAATTTCGATGAGATAAAGCGTCTAGCAACAATATTTGTACATCTAGGCGTTGAAAAAGTAAGGCTCACAGGTGGCGAACCATTAATGCGTAAGGATTTACCATTACTGGTTTCAATGTTAACAAGCATTGAAGGCCTCCGCGATATTGCTTTAACAACGAACGGGATATTTTTACCTAAACATGCAAAAGCTTTGAAGGATGCGGGCTTAAAAAGAGTAAATGTAAGCTTAGATGCTCTTGATAGCGACCTATTCCAGCAAATTAATGGTCGTGGTGTTCAAGTGAAGCCTGTTTTAAAAGGTATAGATGCTGCAAGAAGAGCGGGTCTTGGTGTTAAGATAAACATGGTTGTAAAAAAAGGGTTAAATGACTCGCAAATTTTACCGATGGCATCGCATTTTAAAAATGAGGGCATAACCCTCCGCTTTATAGAATTTATGGACGTAGGCAGCACAAACGGTTGGAATTATGAACAGGTCATTTCCAAAAAGGAAATTCATAATCTAATTCATAATGAATATCCACTTGAGGTTGTTGAAGGACAAGTATATGGTGACGTAGCTAAGCGATATCGTTATGTAGGAACAAACACTGAGGTTGGTTTTATATCATCAGTTACAGAAACATTCTGCTCAAGCTGTACACGTGCTCGTATTTCCACAGAAGGAAAACTGTATACATGTTTGTTTGCTGAAACTGGATTTGATATTCGCAAACTATTACGCGATGACGCCATGACTGATGAAGACATAAGTGATGCTATCGTGAAAGTTTGGGAGCGTCGGGCAGATAGATATTCAGATGAACGAACCGAAGAAAGCGCTCGTAAAAGAAAAATAGAAATGTCGTATATAGGTGGTTAACACGCAGTCCTAGCAAATCTAGGGCTGCGTATTTCTTTTAACGGCAGACTGGGGACGGTTCTTGTGCTTCCTTTCTTAAGATAATAATCACGGCAGCCTAACTTACATATTGTTTTTCACATTTTCAGTCCAATATTGTTGTGTGTAATTATTACTAAGAAAGGGATAATCTGTATAAGTTTAGCTATTTTTAATGGAAATACAATCTATAATATATAAAACTGTAAAACTACCTTCTGGATTGACTTTGAATTGTTACGCTGTAATATAAATGAAATAATAATGAAAAAAATTCCTAGTCATACCATGTTTTGTACATAGAAGATTACTAGTTTTCTTGATAACCTAGTAATTGTGAAGGACAACTTCAGGAGGTAATAAAGATGAAAAAAACTTTTAAAACGATAAAGAAACTATTAATTACGTCAGCGCTTACACTATCAATCTTCTCAATTAATCAAATTAATGCAGAAGCAGCAGCTTCATATAACTATTATAAAGTCCAGTCAGGTGATACATTCTGGAACTTATCTAAGAAATTTAATGTCTCAATGGACGCTATTAAACAATCAAATAATCGTTCGAATTACTCGCTGTATGCTGGAGAAACAATTAAAATACCACACACACACACAACTGTTACTCAATCAGAAAAATATTTGCTTGCACAGATTATCCACGCTGAGGCTGAGGGTGAATCATATGCTGGTAAAGTAGCAGTAGGTACAGTTGTTTTAAATCGTGTTGATAGCGATCTGTTTCCTAATAGCATTAAGGGTGTAATTTATCAGGTGGATAATGGCTATTATGCGTTTTCACCAGTTAAAGATGGTCGTTTATATAATCAACCGTCCGCCGCATCTATGCGTGCTGCTGAAGAAGCACTTGCATTTCGTGGACAAGGGTCAGGATCATTATTTTTTTATAATCCTAGCAAAACGTCAAACCAATGGCTTCGTGCTCGAGAAACAACTGTTGTAATTGGAAACCATGTTTTTGCAAAATAACAATGTGAGGGCATCTTCCTTAGGAGGATGCCCTTGTTATTTCAGTAACGAAGAGAAATTCTGACTAGACTGCTGTGTAGATCTAGCTCATTCGAACGAAGAGCTTGCCATGATTTTCCTAAATTGTAGTTTCAATTAAAAATATTGTATTGTCGTAACTTGAGATACTTCGGCGTCTTTTACGATAAGCTCCATACGAATAAGCGATTTACTAAAAAAACTCGTTGGCTATCATTCATAGACGGGCACTTACGCCTTTATTATCATTTCTTTGACCTCTTACGGCGCTTTTCTTTTTCATGACGATAAAACTCATGAAACATCTTCATTAAAGCACGCTTCTCAATACGCGATACATAAGACCTCGAAATGCCTAACTCTTTCGCAATTTCTCGCTGCGTTTTTTCTTTTTGCAAATCAAGACCAAAGCGTCCGACAATAACCTCTTTTTCACGATCATCGAGAATATCAATATATTCACGGATTTTCTCAAGCTCTAAATTAAGCTGAATGGTTTCAATAACATCTTCATTTTCCGATTTTAATACATCAATCAGTGATATTTCATTTCCCTCTTTATCCTGTCCAATCGGATCATGAAGGGAAACATCTTTTTTTGTTTTCTTTAGAGCTCGTAAGTGCATCAAAATTTCATTCTCAATACAACGAGCGGCATACGTCGCTAATTTTGTTCCTTTTCCTTGTGAGAAGCTTTCAATAGCTTTTATTAAGCCAATAGTCCCTATTGAAATCAGGTCCTCAGAGTCCTCTCCGGTGTTTTCAAATTTTTTAACGATATGAGCAACAAGTCGAAGATTATGTTCTATTAAAATATTGCGAGCATGGTCGTCTCCTTGTTCAAGCAGCTTTAAGTACTTTTTTTCCTCGCTCGCTGACAAAGGTTGTGGGAAGGCATTGTTTTTAATGTACGCCACTAATAGAAAGATTTCCTTAACCATATACCCAAGTGCAGCTAGTATCCCTGACATTCCTTCACCTCCACAAGAGTTCAGTAGGCAAAAGCCTATATTTCAATCTTATGAGGTTATAGTGACAATTGTGTCTGTCCATATGAAAAAGGACAAGACCTTAGCAGTTTATTAAACAGAGTAATCTATACAGATGGTCCATTGATTTGCTGCGAGGCTTGAGATAATAAAAATAATTAATAGATGTAAACATCCCTTCCACAATCATTACTAAAAGTGAGTATCTCAACTTATAAATAGGTCAGTTATTATATTTGTGAATACTAAAGAAGCTGAGTCACGAATTAGAGTGAAAATATAAAAAAAGCAAAATTTAAAGCCTTGCTACTGCCTCGCATCTCTTTTCCAGCTTCCATATCAGAAATGGTAAAATGTTAGAGAACTAATTATTTTTCTGTCACGAACTCCCTCTTTCTGGTGTCTATATAGTGAGAGCTTTCACGAGAGGGGGAAGTTGGGTGGAGGTGAAGGCTGTTTTGCAAAATAACCCTAAAAATCCTCTTACAAATGATGAGTTTGAGGCTGTGTTTCGAGAGTACTATCCGTTTGTTGTGCGAAAGGTGATATTGATAGTAAAGGAGCAAGCGATTGCTGAGGATATTGCACAAGATTCTTTCGTTAAGCTGTATCATGCGGACAGTCGTATAGATAACCTACCAGCATGGCTTACAAAGGTGGCTAACAATACAGCTTATAACTATATTCGCTCGGAAAAACGTCATCGTGCTCGTTCAGAAAAAGAATTCGTATTTGCTGAGAAACAGATTGAATCGGCAGCAGATACATATGAAAAGCAGGAAGATATTCATAGCATTCAACATGCGTTAAGCAATCTTCCAGATAAGGAAAGAACGCTTCTTCTCATGAGATATGCGGGCTTTAGCTATGCGGAGATTGCTAAGAGTATAGGGCGAGAAGCATCATCAATTGGCACGCTGCTAGCAAGAGCAAAACAGCGTTTTAAAAAAAGCTACATAGCCATGAAAGGAGCGTGGTCCGATGAATTGTCATGACATCGGTGAGCTACAAGCATATTTAGATGGAGAGTTAAGTCGTGACACGAAGAAACACATCATGAAGCATTTAGAAGGGTGTGCGGCATGTAGACATACTTTGGAAGAACTACAGCAAATTGATGTGCTTTTAAAAGAAAAGGTGGAGCTTGATATAGATGCAGCCTGGCAATCATTTCAAGGCAAACTAGAAGAACCACCATTACAATCTCAAAAACGAAAAGGATGGTTTTATATGAAAAAAACTACAAGACGTTGGCTCATTACAAGTGCTGCTACTGTGACCATTTTCAGTTCATTTGCCTTTCCGCAGGTGCAAGCAGCTGCCAATCAATTTTTATCGTTATTTCGTGTTGACCAACTAGAAATGGTAAAGTTGACGCAGGATGATGTGCAGGAGATCGAGAATTGGGTTCGTGATAATGAAGCGGGTACAATGGACATCAAAGGTATTGGTAAAATTGAAATGGAAGAATCAACAGGAGATCAGACTTTTTACGATACAAAAGAAGCCGCTGAAGAAGCAGGATATGATGTGTCGACGTTATCAGACTTCGATATAACGGGTGTGCATGTTATGCCAGCCTCAACGCTTACATTCACACTAGATGTAGAAAAAACAAATAAATTACTACAGCAATTAGGGTCTGAAAGTAAATTCGAAGAGACATTAGATGGCGAAGCATTCTCTGTACGAACTTTCGATACTGTGCGTACAGATTACATTAAAGGGAATGAAACTGTATCGTATATTCTGACACAATCACCAGAGATTTCGGTACCTAACGAAGTGTCTATTGTGGAGTTAAGATCAACACTTCTATCTCTGCCTTTTTTACCTGAAAATGTGAAGCAACAAATTGCGAGTATTGATGATATTGAGAGCACACTACCGATACCATATGTCGAAGAAGAAGGGAAAACGGTGAACGATGTAACTGTAGCGGGCAACGCCGGTATTGCGGTGGAAGCAGATCAATATCGTCATCTTGTATGGCAAGAAAACGAGAGCATTCATATCTTGCAATCGCACAGTGATGTAACAATACAGGAATTAATAGATCTCGGGTTACAATTGAGCAAATAGGCAGGAAATTTCGTCATAAACTAGAAAAGTATATAGATATAGAAGGGCTACTTATCGGTGGCCTTTTTTTAGAAAACAGAATAGTGATTATAACGTGGATGTGGCAAGCACCAGTGCCTAGACAGTTTTCATCCTTTAATAGAATGATGAATACCTTGAGAAAACGAAAATTTACGAAAATGTATTTTTGTAGGTCCGAAGTCATAAGCCGTTTTCTAAAAAGGGTGTCCCTTCATGCGGATGCGTCATGCTCGTTGGAGCTGATCAAGGTGCTGTGCTTTTCTAAAAGCTGGGAGGACTGTATGGGATTAATAGAAACGAGGTCATTAACCAAAACATACAATGGGATGGGTGGCATTAAAGACGTTACATTAAATATTGAGGAAGGCGTCGTGTACGGATTTTTAGGTCCGAATGGGTCAGGGAAAAGCACATTTGTCCGCACTCTTCTCGGGCTTTTACAGCCGACAAGTGGCGAGGGCTTTATTTTAGGTAAACCAATTGGTACCCCTCAATCTGGTGAAAAAGTTGGCTATTTGCCAGAACTCTTTCGCTATCCCGACTGGCTCACGGGGAGAAAGCTGTTAGAGATTCACGCCGAATTGTGTCACATACCAGTTCGCGAAAGAAAAAAACGTATCGACGAAGTGATACATCTTGTCGGCATGGAAGGTCGTGCTACCGGAAAGATTCGAGGCTTTTCAAAGGGTATGTCGCAACGAATTGGTCTTGCTTGTGCGATTTTAAACGATCCGAAGGTGATTTTTTTAGACGAGCCAACGTCAGCTCTAGATCCGATTGGGAGAAAAGACGTCCGAGACCTCATGCTGTACCTACGAGATCAAGGAAAAACTATTTTTCTTAATAGCCACTTGCTACATGAAGTAGAATCAGTGTGTGATCACGTATCGATTGTTCATCAAGGGGAGATGATTGTGCAAGGACCATGGCGAGAGCTCATGATGATCGAAGCACAAGTAGAAATCGTGGTAGCCGAGGTGCTACCTCACCTTCCTACCTTTGTCACATCTCTGAAAAAAGTAAAAGAAGATGGAGCAAGGACTCGTTGGAGTGTGCAAGTAGAACAGGAAGAAGATATTCCTACTCTCATCCACTATTTGTCAACAAATCGGATAGCTGTGTATGAAGTAACGCCGATTACCCCTCATTTGGAGGATGTGTTTATACACTGGATCAACCGGAAAGGGGAGAATGCAAATGTGGACAATTAGTAAGCTTACCTTTCGTGAAATTCTTTCTAAACGTATTTTTTTAATTACGATGATTATGACGGCTGTATTTATTGCACTTTATGGTACAGCTATTTATTTTATTGTCAAAGAAACAGACGGGGGCATGCACGGGATGAGAGGCATGGATGCGGCCATGATGCAGCAGTTTATTTCGTCTCAACTGTTAGGAGTCGGGTTATATTTTTCTTCATTTATTATCGCCCTTCTTGCAATCTTATCTAGTGTTAGTGCAGTCTCTAGTGAAGTGCAAAGTCATCAAATTGATACGTGGCTCATGCGCTCGATTACAAGACGAGATTTCGTATTAGGAAAAGCTGTTGGCCTCAACATATTAATGATTATATATGCAATGGGATTATTTTTCTCGATTATCTTCGTACATCAAACAATAGGTGGAGACGGACTCGACTTACAAATAACAGCCGCACAGATGCTACAGGCTGTTAGTGTGTTTATCATCATGCCTTTTATTTTAGTGTCCTTTGGTATTTTATTAAGTACACGCATGACGACTCTCAATGCAGGAATTGTAGCGATTATCTTATATGGCGCTTCCTTTATTGGTGGATTTGTGGAACAAGTGGGGGCTCTATTAGAGAAAGGTGCTGTGACGAATATTGGCATTATTATGAGTCTCGTGTTTCCTGTTGATTCTATGTATAGAAAAATGACGATCTTCTTACTTGATAGCTCGTCAAGTCCGTTGTCTATTGCACAAGGTGGCATTTTCACAAGTGTATCAATGCCTAGCAACGTGATGGTTGGATATGCGGTACTATATGGAGTCGGAGCAATTCTTTTGTCGATTTATAGCTTTCGTAAACGAGATGTGTAAAATGATGAAAGTTTTGTGGTTTTAGTGGAATAACCTTCCACATAACAAAAGATTACGATCAGTTATAGAACTCCCCGAACGGAAAAGCCCATTTCCTTTAGGTGTGGGAGTGTCAGGCCACTTATTCTGTTTACTGTGTCAATATATCATGGCTCTCATTTTCATACATATTATTAATAGAAAATTTTCTCAAGGAAAAATACTCCTTTGTAGATTTTTGTTTGTAAAATAAGAATAACAGTAGGATTTTTTCTGTTTCGTACATCCGCCTTTAGCAACAATGGTCTTATTGTAAAAACATTCCTATACATGTATAATATAGGAAGAATATTTGAACGGTAAAGGAGGTGTTAAGAGATGTTTAGTTCTGTTGCAAGCACGAAGTTAATGAATTTTTTATACTTATGTCGTGCGATTTTTGATGCATATTTTGTGCAAGGGGGTAGTCTGCCCTTTTTTAGCAATCGCATAGAGCAACAGAATGAATATTCTCTTAACCGTATTTAAAGAAAACTGTAACGTGATTTTGAGGCGAACGGCTATGCACTGTGTAAGTGGCTAGCTACACAGTGCAAGTCTATGAGGCTAGGCCTGTCTCATTTTTTCGCAAATAGTTACCACGGGTGGAGTATATACCCGTGGTTTTTTATTTATAAAAAAAGGATCGTGATATATATGATAACAGTAGCAATGCAATCAGTTAGTAAAATGTTCGGTGGACATTTAATATTTGAAGACCTTTCCTTGGAGATTAAGGAAGGTGAAACTGTCGGATTGGTGGGCCCGAATGGATGTGGCAAAACGACAATTTTTAAGTTAATAGCAGGCCTAGAAGACGTTGACAACGGAGCAATACATTTGAAAAAGGGAACGAACGTAGGGTATCTTGCCCAGATTCCTGAGTATCAAGAAGACAAGACTGTTCAAGAAGTGCTAGAGCTTGCGTTTGATGAAGTGAAAAATATTGAAGTCGAAATGAAAAAGCTAGAACAAGAAATGGCTACAAGTAATGATGCGATATTAGATAGAATTTTGATTCAATATGGAGCGCTACAGGAGCAGTTTACACGGTTAGGTGGGTATGAAGCAGATGCAGAGATAAAGGCAGTAGCGAACGGTCTATCCTTAAGCGCATTACTTAATAATTCTTTCGCGTTGTTAAGTGGGGGTGAAAAAACTAAGGTGAGTCTCGGGCTTTTGCTATTACAAAAACCTGAACTTCTTTTACTCGATGAGCCAACAAATCATTTAGATGTAAGTGCAATCGAATGGTTAGAGCAATATATTAAGCATTACTCCGGTACTACAATTGTAATTTCACATGATCGGTATTTTCTTGATGAGGTAGTAACATCTGTGTACGAGCTGGAGGATGGTATCATTCAGATGTATGAAAAGCATAATTACTCTGAATATGTAAAAGCAAAGGAGCAGAGTCTGCTAGAAGAATTTGCAGCTTATAAGGAGCAGCAAAAGGTAATAAAAAAGATGAAAGAAGCCATTCGTCGTTTACGGCAGTGGGCACACGAAGGAGATAATGAAAAATTTTATAAAAAAGCAAACAGTATGCAGAAAGCTCTGGATCGAATGGAAAAAATCAAGCGTCCGATACTTGAGCGAAACGCAATTAATTTACAATTTGATATGACAGATCGAAGTGGCAAAGATGTGTTTGTATTTAAAGATGTGTGTAAATCTTATGATAATAAGCAGTTATTTAATAATGTAAGCTTTGTTGTGTGGCATAAGGATAGGGTTGCCATTGTTGGGAACAATGGAACAGGTAAGTCTACACTGTTAAAAATGATTTCTGAATCTGTGAAGGCTGATAGTGGATATGCTCATGTAGGTAGTAATGTAAAAATAGGCTATCTTTCTCAAACTTCCCCATTTACTGATGAATCACAAACTATAATTGATGCCTTTCGTGATGAAGTTTATGTCACGGAGGGGGAAGCACGACAAATATTGGCGAAGTTTTTGTTTTATGGAGGTACTGTTTTCAAAAAAACATCTGGGCTTAGCGGTGGAGAACGTATGCGATTACGCCTAGCGCAGCTGATGTACCAGGATATAAACACACTTGTCCTTGATGAACCAACGAATCATCTTGATATTCAATCACGAGAAGTTCTTGAGGAAGCTTTGAATGAGTTTGATGGGACAATATTTGCAGTGTCTCATGACCGCTATTTTCTTAATAAGCTATTTACGAGAATATTGTGGTTAGAAAACGAGAGTGTTGTGGAGTATATTGGGAATTATGATGAAGCTAAATTGAAAAAAATACAGCTAACAAATGAACAACCAACTAGACAAAGAGTCGAAATTCAACAAACAAAAACGCAAAATAATCATCAAAAGCAACGAACAAACAGACAATGTTCACAAGATAATATTGAAAAGCAAATAGAGGATTTAGAGCTTAAAATAGAAAAAATAGCTGAAGATATGTTAAACATGCAGAATTTACAAATACTAGTTGAATTACAAGCTAAGAAGGAAAACCTTACTAAAGAATGTGAGGATTTATATCGGAAATTAGTTGAAGCGTAACAAAGATAGGGAGACGTGCTATTCTTTTTAAACGATAAAGAAAGAAGTTTGTATGCTTTCGCTTTGCTTTTCATAGTTAGAGCCGCCTACGTAGTGGGCGGCTGACATATTTATAAACTATTAGCTTGATCATTGCCATCAGGACTAATATCGGTAGCCACTAATAAGGCAATTGTAACAGTAATAATCATTCCAAATACGTAGCTTAACATGCAGTAATCCCTCCTATTGACTGGTATTTACTGTTACTTTATCACAATTGAAATAGGAGCAACGTAAGCGTCTGTGACTATTTTGTTAAACCTTTGTTCGTTACTTCACATAAGTTTCATATTAATAGTGTTGGAAAAAATAAACATCGTCTACTATTATGTTCTATAAAATATCTTTTTTTATCTTAAAAAGTGAGTCTAAACGATTAGGCTTTTAAATAGTAGTAGGTTTCTTTATACTTGTTATAGATATGAGTAGAAGAGGTTGATATCATGAATAAAGTTAATATTGCTTTGATTTTGCGCAATTTTTCAATATTTAAAGAGTTAACAGATGATGAGCTACAAAAAATAGTAGAAGTTACACAAACGAGAGAATTCCAAAAAAATAGTCATGTCTTTATGCAAGAAGAATCTATGTCAACAGTGTATTTTATTGAGGAAGGTATTATAAAAATATATCGAATTGACTTCAATGGTCGTGAACAAATTGTGTCAGTTTTACGTGAAGGAGAGATGTTTCCTCACATTGGCTTTTTCAAGAAAGGGAATTATCCTGCTAATGCTATTGTTGTAGAGCGTGCTAAGCTTATAGCAATATCTGTTAGTGATTTTGAGCAAGTCCTATTAAACTATCCTGAGGTTTCTGTGAAGCTGTTTCGTGTAATGGGAGAAAAAATAATTGATCTGCAAAATCGTTTAGAAGCACAAATACTAAATAATATTTATGAACAAGTAATAAAATTGTTGCTTCGTCTCGGTCAAACGCATGGTAGTAAAGGAGAAAATCATAAAACTACATTATCTACATATTTTACGAATAAGGAATTAGCTAATATGATTGGTTCCACACGTGAAACGGTGAGTCGAACAATCACAAAGCTAAAGAAAAAGGAGTTAGTAACGACAAACGAGGAAGGAAACTTTGTTTTGGAAACGTCATTATTAAAAGAAGAACTTTATAACGAGCTAGACTAAATTTAGAGCCTCGTAACTTAATGGGGCTCTTTTACTTACATAAACTTGAATGGTTGAATAAACTAAGTCTTATTGTCTCCAAAAACTAGCGTCCTGCTTCACTCGTTCGATATCTTGATGTGGTACAACTGACGGTCAATTTTTCCATGGATACAACACTCATATACAACAATGTGATGGGTATCACATCAAACTACCTTCACTCTAGTTAAAATGAAAGTAATGACTGCGGAGGTGGAGGATTATGTTTGATAGAGATTTCAACAAACATCCATTTATAGTAATTTGGGAGCTTACGAGAGCATGCCAGTTAGCTTGTTTGCATTGTCGTGCAGAAGCGCAATACAAGAGAGATCCAAGAGAATTGACTTTTAAAGAAGGTAAAAAGCTAATTGATGAAATATACAATGACTTGGGTAACCCGCTTCTAGTTTTCACTGGTGGCGACCCATTAATGAGACAAGACGTATATGATATTGCTGATTATGCTATTAAAAAAGGCGTTCGTGTTTCAATGACACCTAGTGCCACGCCAAACGTTACAAAAGAGGCTATAGAGAAGGCGAAAGAGGTAGGTTTAGCACGCTGGGCATTTAGTCTAGATGGTCCAACTGCTGAAATTCATGATCATTTTAGGGGTACGAGTGGTTCATTTGATTTAACAATGACATCCATTCAATACTTACATGAATTGAAAATTCCTATTCAGATTAATACTGTTATTTCTCGTTACAACATCGATGTGTTAGATGAGATGGCAAAGCTTGTCGAGGATTTAGATTGTGTTCTATGGAGTGTGTTTTTCCTTGTACCGACTGGACGAGGGAAAGATTCTGATATGATTTCACCTGTACAGCATGAGAAGGTGTTTCAATGGCTATATGATTTAAGCAAGCGCGTGAAGTTTGACATTAAAACAACCGCAGCGCAGCATTATCGTAGAGTTGTTATTCAGAATAAGATGCGTGAGAACAAAAGTAAAGCAGAACAGATTCGCTATCAAGATGCGCTTATGCAAGGGAAAACAGGACAATTTGATGGACTTGGACGTGCGCCTAAAGGTGTTAATGATGGGAATGGTTTTGTATTTGTCTCTCATATTGGAGATGTATATCCAAGTGGACTGCTACCAGTAAAAGCTGGTAACATACGTGATTCATCCTTAACAGAAATATATCAAAATTCACCCATTTTTAAAGAGTTAAGAAACCCTGATGCATTTAAAGGAAAATGTGGTGTTTGCGAGTATCGACACGTATGTGGCGGCTCGCGTTCAAGAGCATACGCCATGACTGGGGATTATATGGAGAGTGAACCGTTTTGTGTTTATATTCCAAAGGCTTTACGAACTAAACAATCTAATATTTTATAGCTAAAAGAGGCTATCCTTTAACGGATAGCCCTATAGTGATGTGGAAATGTACTTTATTAGTCAATCGTACAATATACAATAGGACAGCGTTCGCAGTTGATCTCATCCTTTAAGTATTCAAGATCATGTATAGTTATTTTTAATTTATCAATTGAAATAACACCTTGCTTGCGGAGGTCACTCAGCATCCGATTTGTTCCTTCTCGGCTAGTTGCACAGAAGTTTGCAAGCTCTTGGTTTGTAAGTGGAATATCTATAAGAATACCATTTTCCGTTTTCACACCATACGTATTTGTGAGCCTTATAAGGGTTGAGTATAGAGCTCCTTTTTTACCATTAAGTACTAAGTCGCGGAATTTTGTTTGCGTTTTGCGAAAATGATCGCTCATCCACTTCATGAACTCAAACGCAAGTTTTCCATTCTCCATAAGTTTTTGCTCTAACTGTGATTTTTTTATGACCGAAGCCTCTCCCGCTTCTAACACCTTTGCATTAAGTAAATACGTAGCCTCATCAGAAAATAAAGTAAGTTCTCCCACTAAATCATCCTTGGAACAAATTCGCAATGTTAGCTCGCGACCATCAGCGTTCATCTTGCTTATTTGAACTCGTCCGCTTTCTAATAAGAAGATGTCTGCAGCTTTTTCACCTTCTTGAAATAAAAACGTCCCTTTTTTAATTGGAATCTTCACACTTGCACTCTGTAAAAGCTCCTTTAATTGGTCCGAAATAATAGGTGCTGTAGTTTCGTGAGATAACATTATTATCACCTTTCTAAAAAGGTTTATAGTAGAAAACCCTTTACTATAATTAAACTTGAAATTGAAGATTCTTTCAATGTTTTTTTATGTTAATAATAAAAAATACAGATAAAAGCCTAAATAAACAGTTTCTTATATTGGAGTTCTTAGTGTCATGCAAAATGCTGCAATTTATACAGCGTACAAAACTCACACCAGTTATTAATGATAATCTTCTTTTCTTTAACGTCGATTATTTTTTCCCTTTTTAATCGCGAAAATACACGACTCACACTTTCACGTGTGGCACCAATCATATTAGCAAAATCCTGTACAGTTAGGGGTAACTCAATTTGCACACCAGATTGTATTTTTGTACCGAATTCGTTAGCTAACCTATCTAATGTTGAGATAGTTTTTCTATGAACATCAAGCAAAGCTACATCCCGAAGAGTATCTGTAAATGTTCGCAATTGTCTACTCATATACCGAACCATTACTACACCAAGCTCTGGGTGTTTCATCATCTCATCCTCAAGATCAGCAGTTTTAAGTAGCAGTATGTCACCATCGGTTTGCATTTGTGCAGTCGCGGGATAGGTTGTCCCTACTTCTGCGAACAAACAAGCCTCTGCAAAAATATCTCCAGTTTTTTTTATACACACTATAAGCTCGCGGCCAGAACTATCTCCTTTTGTTAACCTAACAATACCGGACTTAATAAAGCAGACTCCCTGTGCTTCATCATGTTCAGTAAACAAAATCTCTCCTTTTTTATAGCTAACTGTTTGAATGCAGCTTGCAATACGGTTTAACGTGTTTAATGGTATCTCATGGAAAATAGGAAGCTTCTGTAGAAATAATCCACTCATACTAATGAGGCACCCCTTCTTGAAGTTGTTGAACATATAATTTAATCAGCTCTATGGGCATTTAACAAATATTAAAGTAATGGTATGTAATAAGTAGGATTTAAATATAGCTGAAATTATTATACATACGAAACTAAGATGATAAACAGGAAACTTCAGGTGGTTACCTGAAGTTTCGAATGAAACATAATACTATTTATACAAATCTTTTGAAAAGAACATTATTCTCTAAATGAACGTGAGCAAACATATCCGATTCTAGATCTTCTAAGCGCTTATAAACTGTTTGGTATGTTCGGCAAGCGCCAGGAGGTAATGTATAATCGTTTGTAACTTCTCTTAATTTTTTTAGTAAGTCACCAGCCTCATCATGTTCTTGTTCCATATCAGTAATTAACTTAGCGATATTAGTCTTTGACTCTGCATTGTTCGCTTCGTCATATGCTAAAATGGAAGGGAATAATTTTGTTTCTTCTTGCATTAAGTGCTGCTCAAGCTCAGTTTTTAACTGGTTGTAATAAGTGTGAACTTTCACTAAATGAGGATGGTGTCCTCCATGGACTCGAAATACTTTTGTTATATAAGGACTTAAATTTGGAAGTTCTTCATATAAAAATTGGTGATGGCGCGTAACAACATAATCAATAATATCTGCATTGCTTTTCTCTGCCCAATTTATATCACGATCATCTGATTCTTCATACGCTGCAATAAGAGTGTTCAATGTGTTTAATATTTCTGATGCATCGACACCTCGTTCTTCACACGCTTCTGAAATAGGTTTATTACCACCGCAGCAAAAATCAATTCGATTCGCCTTAAATATATCACTAGCTTTAGGGAATATAGTAACGATATCGCCCACTCTTGATTGTTCAGTAAATGTTGTCATGTGTACAACCTCCTATTTGTTTGTATATACATGATAACGAATATCATTCTTACTGGTGGTGATTCAAATCACGGGGCGCATATTTGCAGGCTAAAGCAAGAGAGTAATTTTGTGCTTTTCTACGTTAAAAATCTCACTCTAAACAACAGTGTTGTTGTGTTAAGATATAGATGCAAAGTAGTGAGGAAGGATGAAAACAAATGCACGATCGTTATTCAAGACAGACATTATTTAATCATATAGGGCAAGAAGGACAATCCAATCTTAAAAAGGGACATGTACTATTAATCGGGGCGGGTGCACTTGGAACAGCTAATGCGGAGATGCTCGTTAGAGGTGGTATTGGTAAACTGACTATCGTTGATCGTGATTACGTGGAATGGAGCAACCTCCAAAGACAACAGTTATATAGTGAAGAGGATGCTGAGAATAGATTACCCAAGGTGGTCGCCGCTGCACAGCGCCTTAATAAACTGAATTCAGATGTAATTATTAATCCGATAATCAAGGATGTAGGGGTACAAGAATTAGAAGATTTAATTGCTGATGCTGATGTTATTCTTGATGCAACAGATAACTTCGAAACACGATTAATTATAAATGATGTTGCCATTAAGTTTAACAAGCCTTGGGTTTATGGGGCGTGTGTAGGAAGCTTTGGATTAATGTTTACCATTTTACCTAACGAAACCCCATGTTTACAGTGTTTGTTAGGGAAAGTGCCTTTACAAGGAATGACGTGTGACACGGTCGGTATTATTGCGCCCGCTGTACAAATGGTAGCAGCCCATCAAACAGCAGAGGTATTAAAAATTCTTGTAAAAGATTTTAAAGCATTAAATCGTAAACTAATTTCATTTGATTTATGGAAGAACTTATATACAGCTGTGAACGTTATAAAAATAAAATCAGAATCTTGTCCATCATGTGGAAACAATCGGACATACCCTAATATACAGTTCGAAAACCAAGTAAGGGCAGTTGCATTGTGTGGTCGAGACACTGTGCAAATTCGACCCCCACAATCACTTAACATTGAGCTTAGTAAATTGAATGATACATTTATAAAAAGTGGGTTTAAGACTGAACAGAATCCATATTTACTATCTGTATTGACTCCGCCTTATCGAATTGTTGTTTTTCGCGATGGACGTATGTTAGTTCACGGGACAAACGACCTTGCAAAAGCGAAAGCACTATATCACCGCTATATTGGATAAATGCAAAAATGGCTAATCACGTGTTGTGATCAGCCATTTCTTAATTTCTTCTTAAAATTACAATACTTTTTGAAAGATTAAGTTTTTATATGCATTAATTTCGCGCTGCATCATAGAAATAATATGCATATTTAATGATGGATAATGCTGCATAATACTCTCAAAGTCTTTCATAGAAATAGTGAGAACAGTGGTTGGTTCAATTGCCTTCGCAATTGTTTTAAACGGACTACTACCAAACAGTTCTTGAAGTGGATAAATATCTCCAGCATAAATGTTAAAAAGAGACTGTCCTACATCTGATTTAGATGTGGCATAAATTTGTATCGACCCAGATTCAACAAAGTATAATCTGTCAATGTTATCGTTTATATTGATTACATAGCTGTTTGCTTCGTATATTTCTCTCGTAAAAAAACTAGCTATAGTTTGGAGTTGGCTCGTATCTAAGCTAGAAAACAAGGAAAAATTCTTCAAGGTCCTTCCTAATAACCTTGTCATGAAAAACATCCTCCTTAACGGCTGATTTATATCTTCATAATACCGTTACAAATATAAATTTGCTGTGAGAATCATCATAGTTAATGGATTAAATTTTTTTAAGTAATATTATCACTATAGCAAGTAACAATACTTTTTAGCTCTAATAAAGTGAGTAACATTACGATTTTGTACATCCATTGAGAAGGAAAATGACATGTATGAATAGCTCTTATAGTTCCAAAAAAATATTTACTCCATAGTGTTAGATGGATGTTTTAGTCATATACAATAGTTATGACCGAATGAAAGAACACATTGTGTAACTCTTGTTTAACTGTGCAACATTATAATCTTTTATATAGAGAAAAGTCCATTATAAAGAGTACTCTTATAAAATATTTCGGGAATCTAAAAAACTTTTGTTGAAATTATTGAAATTTTTTTACTATAATACTATCATAATACCATACTATAAATAGGAGGGGCTTTTGTGACAGTAAAACAGTACAAAGAAACTTGGGACCTAGATTCAATATTCCCTGGAGGTAGTGAATCGCCTCAATTTGCTGCCCACTTACAGGAAGTTGATAAAGTTATAACGGAGCTTAGCGAACAAATTAGTAGCATGAAAATACCAAACGATGGAAGCCAATCGAATGAACTAGTTAGTGTGTTATCTACTTTTCAAACGGCAGCGAAAAAAGTAAGACAAGCAGGTGCTTTTGTTAGTTGTTTAGAAGCGCAAAATACGAAAGATATTAAGGCTAAGGCACATAGAAGTCGTGTGACAGCATTAAGTGCAAGTTTACAAACGGCTCTTTCAGAACTTGATGAAAAACTAACACAGATAAATGAGACGGTTTGGGAAAACTTATTATCAGCTAATGGATTGTCAGAAATTGCTTATATTTTAAATGAACGCCGCCGTCGTGCTACGGAAAAGCTTTCCGTGAAGGAAGAAAAACTAATTAATAGTTTAGCTATTGATGGCTATCATGCTTGGGGAAACCTTTATGATACGATAGTTTCTAGTATTCGCATTTCATTCGAAAGTGATGAGGGGATTAGTAAAGAGTATTCTGCTGGTCAAGCGGCTAATGTATTTAGCAGTGGAAACCGTAATCGTCGTGAAAAAATGTTTAGTAAATGGCAACAAGCATGGGATGAGAAGTCAGAGTTCTTTGCAACTGCTTTAAACCATCTTGCTGGTTTTCGTTTGCAAGTATACAAAGAGCGTGGTTGGAACTCTGTTTTACAAGAGCCATTAGATATAAATCGCATGAGCTCACAAACTCTTGATGCGATGTGGGAGGCAATTACAGCACACAAAGCTGTTTTTGTTAAGTATTTAAATCGAAAAGCTACACTATTGGGACAAGATAAGTTAGCTTGGTATGATCTAGGAGCACCTATTGCTTCTGCAGAATCAAAGGTTACATATCAGGAAGCGGCTGAATTTATTATTGATCAGTTTGCAAAATTCGGTCCGGAAATGGCCAGTTTTTCCAAGAAAGCATTTGAAGAAAGCTGGATTGAAGCAGAAGACCGTGATGGAAAGAGACCAGGAGGTTTTTGTACTAGTTTTCCAGAGAGTGAGCAATCACGTATATTCATGACATTCTCAGGTTCAGCTTCAAATGTTTCAACCTTAGCGCATGAGCTAGGGCATGCATTTCATGGGTTTGCCATGAGGGATGTGCACCCGTTAAATAGAAATTATGCAATGAATGTTGCTGAAACAGCTTCTACTTTTGCGGAAATGATTGTTGCTGATGCTGCTGTTAAACATGCTACTGATGAAGAAGAGCGTCTAGCATTGTTAGAGGATAAAATTCAACGATCGGTCGCATTTTATATGAACATTCATGCGCGTTTCTTATTCGAGACAAGGTTTTATGAGGAAAGAAAGCAAGGCGTAGTTAGTACAGAACGTCTAAATGATTTGATGGTAGAGGCGCAAAAAGAGGCCTATGTTGATGCGTTAAGTGAGTATGATCCAACATTTTGGTCGTCAAAACTTCATTTTTATATTACTGGTGTACCGTTTTACAATTTCCCATATACATTTGGTTATTTATTCTCGCTAGGTATTTATGCAAGAGCATTAGAGAGTGGGGCAGAATTTGAGGATCAATATATTGCACTACTAAAGGATACTGCATCTATGACTGTGGAGGACTTAGCAAACAAGCATCTTGGTGTTGACTTAACACAGCGTGAGTTTTGGGAAAGTGCAGTGAAAGTAACGGTAACAGATGTTGAAGAGTTTTTAAAGCTAACGGAAAAATAACAGCTGCATAATATAGACATAAACAGTAACAATTTAATAAAATTTACGAAAAGACTGATTCAGCATTGAATCAGTCTTTTCGTAATGATAGGGTCTTATATTGTATTTGGCTGCAGCTCTGAGTGTCATGTTATTCCCAACTACAGCTATGAGGACCGAAAGTAGAGTTAGTAGTAGTTTTTAGTGTAATTAGAAGTATGTAATGTGAAGACGGTTCCTTATAATGAAGCTTATGATGCTAAAATCACGTGTGTTAGTCGACGTCGACGAATTTCACTAGCAATTAACTCGATGAATTCATCACTTAATTTTAACTCAAGTGCTTTGTAATAAGATTCAATGAGAAGCTCGTCTGATAATTTTCTCATAGTACGTGGCGTATCGCCGTTCACCTCTTTTTTAAATGTAATGACGAATATTAATAAATTTATTAGCATATATTAGTAATTTCTTTGGTGTATTTTTACTCTAACACGATTTTATTTGCAGAACAACCGTTCTAATTATCCACATGGTGCAGTGGATAAGTTGTGTGTAACTTGTTAATATTGTTAAGAAGTGTAGAATTTTCAATGTGTGTATTGTGAATAAGTTTATCCACAGGTGTTGAAATTTATTAATCTTTGTCGAAAAGTTTTTTAAAATACGGTAAAAATAAGAATAAATAAACGAATCTTGTCGATTATACTTCCTTCTCTTAAGAGTTTCCGTTAAGATGTTATAATGGTAGCGAAAAGATTCAAAAATGAGGTGTACATACTTGTTAAAGCTATTTTTACCTGATGAACATGTAAATTCTATATTTGATATTGACCCAATAAAACTAAAGGACCGGGGTATAAAAGGTATTATTACTGACCTTGACAATACGCTGGTGGAATGGGATCGACCTGATGCGACTCCGGAGCTAATTGCGTGGTTTAAGAAAGTACAGCAACAAGGGATTTTACTTACAATTGTTTCAAATAATAACGAAAAGCGTGTAAAAGACTTTGCCGACCCGTTAGGAACACCGTTCATTTATGAGGCGAGAAAGCCGATGGGACGAGCATTTAGACGGGCTCTAACTGACATGAAACTTCGTGGTAATGAGGTTGTTGTTATAGGTGATCAAATATTAACTGATGTACTTGGTGGAAATCGCAGTGGATTGCATACTATTCTAGTTGTACCCGTGTCACAATCAGATGGCGTCATGACAAGAATAAACCGATCTATTGAAAGAAAGCTGTTTGCGTGGATGAAACGTAAAGGGATGCTGTATTGGGAGGAATAATACATTGGAAGAGAAATTAATTTGTGCTGGGTGCGGAGTACCTATTCAAACTAATGACGAAAAGGAAATTGGTTTCGCTCCAGCTTCAGCTCTTAATAAGGAAACAATTATATGTCAGAGATGTTTTCGCTTAAAACACTATAATGAGATACAAGATGTATCACTAACAGATGATGACTTTCTAAAAATCTTGAATGGTTTAGGCCAAAGCAACGGTTTAATTGTTAAGATTGTTGATATTTTTGATTTTAACGGTAGTTGGTTACCAGGCTTACATCGTTTCGTTGGAAATAATCCTATTTTATTAATTGGAAACAAAGCTGATTTATTGCCTAGGTCTGTCAAGAGTTCAAAAGTCATTCAATGGATGCGTCGTGCTGCTAAGGAATTAGGTTTAAAGCCTATAGATGTGCTATTAGTGAGTGCAGACAAAAAGCAAGGCTTAGATGAAGCGATTCAAGCAATAGAGTACTATCGAAAAGAACAGGATGTTTACGTAGTTGGCTGTACAAATGTAGGGAAATCAACATTTATTAATGCTATCATACAACGTGTGTCAGGGGAAAAGGATGTAATTACAACCTCTCATTTTCCGGGAACAACGTTAGATTTAATTGAAATTCCTCTTGATGATGATAAAGCCATCTATGATACACCAGGGATAATAAATCATCACCAAATGGCGCACTATGTAAATAAAAATGAATTAAAAATTATAACTCCGCGCTCAGAAATAAAACCTAAAGTTTTTCAATTAAATGAGCGACAGACGTTGTTCTTTGGTGGCGTAGCACGTTTTGATTACGTAGCAGGGGGAAGACGAGCACTTATTTGTCACGTATCAAATCAACTAATCATTCACCGCACAAAGCTTGAAAAAGCGGATGAACTGTATAATCGTCAGAAGGGAGAGTTGTTAACACCACCTGGCAAAGAAGATATAGATAAGTTTCCACCACTGGTTGCTCATAACTTTTCAATAAAAGAAGAAAAAACAGATATTGTTTTTTCAGGATTAGGTTGGGTTACAGTAGAGGCTGGCGCACAGGTTGTTGCACACGTCCCTAAAGGTGTTAGTGTCATTACGCGTCCTTCGTTAATCTAGCGAAGTAAATGGGGGGAACGTCTATGAAAAAATTGTATGGTGTTATAGGGGCGCCGATTGCTCACTCTTTATCACCTGTTATGCATAATGATATGTTTCAAGCATTACATATTGATGCATATTACCATGCTTTTAAAGTGGAAAAACACAAGCTAGCTTCAGCTGTTGAAGGCTTAAAGGCTTTAAATGTAGCGGGATTTAATGTAACGATTCCACATAAAGTAGCTATTCTACCTTTGTTGGATGAAGTTGATGAAGTAGCTCAGCAAATTGGTGCTGTCAACACTGTTGTGAACGACGCTGGGAGGCTTATCGGATATAATACAGATGGACAAGGGTTCTTTGTTGGGCTTCGTAATTTAGATACACAAATACTTTCCAAAAAAATTCTTATTATAGGAGCAGGAGGGGCCGCTCGAGCTATTTATATAACGTTCGCTCATTTAGGAGCAACCTCTATAGATATATGTAATAGAACTATTGATAATGCTAGGGAGATTATTGATAGTGACTCTCATAGAATATTATCAAAAGCATTGACTATTCAAGAAGCGGAAGTTGCATTGGAGCAATATGACGTTATTATTAATACGACTTCGGTTGGCATGCATCCCAATATAGACGCTTCCCCTTTATCACTACATAATTTGAAGCTACCTTCTATTGTGAGTGATATAATATATAATCCATTTCAAACAAAGCTTTTGCGTGAGGCAAAAGAAAGAGGTGCCACTGTCCAAAATGGCATCCCTATGTTTATCCAACAAGGTGCACTTGCTTTTGAAAAATGGACAGGTCACAAACCAGATACGGATAGAATGGCACAGGTTGTCATAAGAGCTCTAGGAGGTAAATAAACTCATGTTAACAGGAAAACAAAAAAGATATTTACGTGCAGAGGCACATCATTTAACACCGATCTTTCAAGTTGGAAAAGGCGGTGTTTCAGAAAATATGATTAAACAAATAAGCGATGCTTTAGAAGCAAGAGAACTTCTAAAGGTTAGTGTATTACAAAACTGTGAAGAAGACCGTGATGAAGTAGCACAAAGCTTAAGTGAGGGTGCAGAGGCGGAACTTGTTCAAGTTATAGGAAACACAATTGTCCTTTATAAAGAGTCACGCGAAAATAAAAAGTTAAATTTACCTAAGTAACGGTTGTGATTTTTATGAGAAAAATTGGTATTTTAGGGGGTACATTTGATCCTCCCCATTTTGGTCATTTGCTAATGGCAGCCGAGGTTAGGAGTGCACTTTCTCTTGAGGAAGTGTGGTTTATGCCAAATAATATACCACCTCATAAAGTAGGAGTACCGGTGGCGACAAATGATGAACGTGTAAAAATGCTAGAGCTAGCTATTAAAAATTACTCTGCATTTCGTGTTGAAACAATCGAGCTTTTACGACAAGGCAAATCATTTACATACGATACGTTGTGTGAATTGATTTCTTTACATCCGGGAGTAGATTTTCATTTTATTATTGGGGCGGATATGGTAGAATACTTACCCAATTGGTATAAAGTGGATGAGTTATTTGATTTAATAACTTTTGTGGCAGTCAAAAGGCCGGGTTACACGGTAGCTACTGAATACCCGGTGTTAGAGGTTGATGCTCCCTTGTTTGATGTGTCATCATCTATGTTACGCAGACGTTTTAAAAATAGGGAAAATACAACCTTCTTATTACCAGGAGAAGTGGAAGACTTTATAAAGGAGAAGGACTTGTATGGATAGAACGGAAGCGTTACATATCGTAAAACAGCAACTTACGGACCACCGATATCAACATACGTTAGGTGTGGTTGAGTCAGCAATTGAATTGGCACAAAGATATGGTGTGGATGAAAAACAGGCAGAATTAGCTGCCATTTTTCATGACTATGCAAAATATCGATCAAAAAAAGAAATGCGCAAAATTGTTGTCGAACAACAAATGGATGAACAATTACTATTTCATTCATCAGAGTTGTTACATGCGCCGGTAGGTGCCTATTTAGTCGAAAAAGAAGTAGGAATAAGCGACACATCTGTTTTATCTGCCATAAAATATCATACATCTGGAAGAGCAAATATGACGATGCTAGAAAAAGTTATTTATGTGGCTGACTATATTGAGCCAGGCAGGCAGTTTCCAGGTGTGGAAGAAGCAAGGGATTTAGCAAAGCAATCTATCCACGCAGTTTTACACTATGCTGTGACACAAACAATTCTGTACTTGTTAAAGAAAGACCAAGCTATATATCCAGATACGTTAGCTTTATATAATGATTTAATTATAAATCACAAGGAGGACATTTCATGATTGAACGTGAAAAATTGACTTTAGCTGTTAAGACAGTAGATGATAAAAGAGCTGAGGATATTGTTATTCTCAATATGAAAGGTGTGTCCCTAATTGCGGATTACTTTGTAATATGTCATGGAGGATCAGACCGTCAAGTACAAGCAATCGCAAATGAGCTAAAAGATAAAGCATCGGAGCAAGGTATTAACGTAAAAAGAATGGAAGGATATGACGAAGCTCGATGGATTTTAATTGATTTAGGTGACGTTATTGTTCATGTGTTCCATAAAGAAGAGCGTGGCTATTATAATTTAGAGAGATTATGGGGCGATGCTTCTCGTGAAAATGTATCAGAGTTGCTGCAAGCATGAGTTATAACAAATTCGCCTATATTTATGATTTACTCATGAATGAAGTACCTTATGAAAGTTGGGCGAGCTACTTAAAACAACAACTTTCTCGTTATTACACAGAAAAGGAAAATGAAATGTTACAAATCCTTGAACTTGGCTGTGGCACAGGCGAATTGCTAACTATTCTGTCACGTGATAAATACAACTTAACGGGTATAGATCTATCTGCTGATATGCTTACTGTAGCTTCACAAAAGTTACAAGAGAACGGATTATCTAATGTGTCACTTTATGAACAAGACATGACGAACTTCGAACTCCACACAAACTTTGATTGTATTATAATTTTTTGTGACTCATTAAATTATATTACTGATGAGCAAAACGTACAGGCCACTTTTAAACAAGTATATAAGCATTTACAGCCTGGTGGTTTGTTTTTATTTGATGTGCATTCCTCGCACAAAATAGAGCATATTTTAACGGACGGTGTGTTTGCGGATACAAATGACGAAGCGTCATATATTTGGCATTGTTATGCGGGGGACCTACCTTTGATGGTTGAACATGATTTAACATTCTTTATACAGCGTGAAAACGGCTTATATGAACGTTTTGAAGAGTATCATGTTCAGCGAACATTTGAGGTGGGAGCATTTCAAACGTGGCTTCAAGAAGAAGGCTTTGAAATGCTTCAAGTGTCAGGTGACTTTAGCGATACCTTAACGGACAATGATGAACGAATATTCTTTTGTGCTCGGAAAAAATAAAAATAATAAGAGTCAAGAAATGTTCAAAATTCTTGACTCTTTTTTAGTGGTTGTTTTGTACAATATAGGTAGTACTAGTCCTCATATGGCTGGAACTGATGTGAAACTTCATTAAGATCTTCTCTATACTTTCTGTGTGTAGCTTGAAAAAGATGGTTAAATACTGGACCGAGTTCTTGTTCAAGCACTTTTATTCCTTCACCTGTTATACCGCCTTTTACACACACCTTCTCCTGTAATGTAGAGAGTGTAAACACTTCTTTTTCTAACAACTTTCCAAAACCAATCATCATACCACTTACAAGTGAAGTAGCGGTTTCGGTTGAAATTTTTGTCTCCGCTACAGCTGCTCGAATAAAATCCTGAAGTATAAAACTAATAAATGCTGGTCCACAGCTTACTATATCTGAGGATACCCTAGTAATGTCATTTTCAATTTCAATGGTCGTTGAAATTTGTGAGAAAAGTCCATTTACATAATCTTTAGTTTGTTGTTTACATCTGTTTCCGAATGTGAGAAGTGAGACGCCGGCTAAGGCCCGATTTGTAATGCTAGGAATGGCTCGAACCACTTGACAATTGACAGCCGATTCAAGCTGTTCCACCGATATCGGACTTGTAATTGATACAATTGTTTTTTCAGGGACAAGTTCTTCTGCAATAGAAGCAAGTAATGGATTTATATCAAGTGGCTTTGTACATACGAAAATAATATCAGCTAACTGTGCCACTTCTTTGGGACTCGCTACAACTTGTATATCTGGGTATGCCTGTTGAAGTGTATATGCTTTTTGAATCGTTCGATTAGTAATAATCAAATTGGATGGTGCTACAGCTAACGACTCAATAAAGGCTTCAAGAATAATTGTGCCCATGTTTCCTGTTCCGATAATTCCGATTTTCAATGGTCCCCCTCCTTTTTGATTTGTCTCTCATACACCATATGACTAGATATTAAAAATTATGATATGAATATGGAGGTGTTTGTTAGTGAGGAGTACTAGGCTGATAATGGTGCTAATTGTTATTGGTTTAGCGTTTATTATTTACTTCGCATTTTTTTCAAAACAAGATGCCGGTGAGTATGCTTTAATACAAGCAGAAACTATGGATGAAACACAATTTACATCTGATACTTTAGTAACTGAAATAGAGAAAATTTTTGTTGACATAAAGGGCGCTGTGAAACATCCAGGAGTATATGAAGTGACATCTGAAAGCAGAGTAATAGATATTGTAAGGATTGCTGAGGGATTCACAGAAAAGGCTGACGAAAATTACGTAAATTTAGCACAACGTGTTCATGACGAAATGGTTATTTATGTGCCTGAAAAAGGAGAATCATCCGATTATATTCAAGAAAAATCTGATAAAGTCTCTCTAAATTATGCAGACGTGAAGCGATTAATGACACTACCCGGAGTTGGTCAAGTAAAGGCAGAGGCAATAGTAGATTATCGGAATGTAAATGGTCCTTTTGGTACTTTAGAAGAATTGTTGAATGTTAATGGTATTGGGGAAAAAACATTTGAGCAGCTTAAAGATTACATTACATTATATTAAAAATCACGTTGCGGAAGCTGTCGAAACAGAGTAAACTTATAAAAAAATATAGGGGGAAGAGAATGATATGACGCGTAAAAGCTGGGATGAGTATTTTTTAGATATCGCAAGTGCAGTTGCAACAAGATCAACATGTCCGCGCCTTAATGTTGGTTGTGTGGTAGTAAAAGATAAGCATATCGTATCAACAGGCTATAATGGTTCTATTCATGGTCATGAGCACTGTGAAGAGGTTGGATGTCTCATTAACGAGCAAGGACGCTGTATACGTACACTTCATGCAGAAGAGAATGCGGTCATACACGCTGAGCGTCATGACCTAAGAGGTGCTACGGCATATGTCACTCATGAACCATGTGAAAAGTGCGCAAAGACACTGGCGCAAGCAGGTATTATACGAATAGTGTATCGTGACAGTTATCCAAACCCATACAACGAGTTATTTTTGAAAAATATAGAAGTTGTTCATATGCCGCTAGTAAGGTAAGTAATATGAGAGGATATGTAATTTATTTAACTCTCGCCGTGTGTGTGAGTATATGGGCAACGTATAATCCGTCCTTTTTACCCATATGTGCTGCTATATTGTTGCTTTTATTTATAAAATGGCGGCTTCCTAAAAAAGCCGCTTTATGTATTATTATAGCTATTTTAATTAGTGTCGGATACATGACCTTACAAGAGGATGGTCATGTAACAAAGTTGGATGAGAAAACAACTTTTATAACTGGCATTGTGTATTCTGTTCCGGAAAATCAATCAAACTCCATTTCATTTGTTATAAAAGATAGTTATACAAAAGAAAAGCTAATGTATAGGTTTTATACTCAAAGTGAAAATGAACATGAGAGTATAAAAAAATTAGTATCAACAGGTAATATTTGTGAGTTTAAAGGTTCTTTGAAACCTCCAAGTAATTCTCGAAATCCTAATAGCTTTAATTATCGCGAATATTTATATCATCAGTCAATATATTGGGAATTTATCGGAACCTCTCTACCTTCATCATGTTACCCTTCCTCTCATAATATTCATTTCTTAATTCTTTCGGCAAGACAGCATGCAATCTCACATATACATAGTGTGTTCTCGGAAGAAGTGGCCCCAATTATACAAGCTTTGCTATTTGGTTATCGAGAGAATCTAGCTAAAGAAACTATTAATGCGTATGAAGCTTTAGGCATTGTCCATATTTTGGCGATATCAGGGCTACACATTAACATTATTTTCGGCGTAAGCTTTTATGCAATGATTCGTATTGGTGCAACAAGGCAAAACGCAGCCGTTATTTTATGTTTTCTCTTGCCAGTTTATGCAGCTTTAGCTGGTGGAGCTCCGTCGGTGTTACGAGCTACTATAATGATGATGCTGGTTTTATTAAGTTACATTACAAAGCAAAAGTGGTTTACAGTGCTCGACAGTGTTAGTATTGCATGTTTGATTATTCTTGTTAACAACCCGTATACCCTTTTTCAAATCGGGTTTCAGCTGTCGTTTGTTGTTACCATTTGTTTAATTTTAACTATGTCATCTGTTAAATGTAAGCATCCCTTCGTTATACTCCTCTACGTGTCTGCTATTGCTCAGATCAGTTCATTGCCAATAATAACGTTCTATTTTTATAAAATATCGTTAATTTCCCTTCTCATGAACATGATTTTTGTGCCAATATTCTCTTTGCTTATTTTGCCTATAAGTTGGATTAGTTTTATAGTGAGCTTTGTTCATCCTTTTTTAGGAAACTTAATAGCTTTGTTGCTCCAACTTATTTTATATGGTAGCAATATTTTATTATTTAAGGCTGTTCAAGTTCCAGGTATTAATGTGGTGCTGGGCAAACCGTATATGGCTGTCATATTTGCATATGGGTTTTGTATTATTTATCTATTTGTGTGTATTGAACAAAATAATACAAAGAAATCCATATGCGGAGTGTTATTGCTAGTTACTTTGCTGACAATTCATGCTAATCAATACAAATTAAATCCTTTTGGATATGTATATATGCTTGATGTTGGGCAAGGAGATTGCATTGTAATATCTTTGCCGTATCGTAAAGCAGTGTATGTACTTGATACGGGAGGTTCGTTAGCATTTACTCAAGCAAGATCAGACTTTGATGTTGGGGAAAAGATCGTTACGCCTTTTTTACAATCAATTGGTGTGCGAAAAATTGATAAACTTATCATTTCTCACGGAGATTATGATCATGCAGGCTCATATTCATCTATTATGAAATGTTTTAAGGTCGAAACAGTATTAATAGGGGAGACCGCGCAGTATTCAGTACTTGAACAAAATATTATTCATGACGCATCGTTTGTAGAAATCGGAGGTGCAGGCGATTATTGGAAAGTGGGAAATAATTCGTTTGTTATTTTAGCTCCATTCGGGACCGAGCAAGATGAAAATGAGGGATCTCTCGTCATATATGCAACTTTAGGAGGGAAGGCTTGGTTGTTTACAGGAGATATCCCTGAAAGTCAAGAAAAAGCGTTGCTTCAGCATTATCCCTTGCTACGAGCAGATGTGTTGAAGGTTGCTCATCATGGCAGTAAAACCTCTACCAGTGCCGCTTTTTTAGAGCGGATAATGCCAACGTATGCTTTAATATCGGTTGGACGTCATAACTTGTATAATCATCCAAACAGGGATGTTCTTAAGAGGCTAAGGAATAGTGACACTACAATACTAAGGACTGATCTAAATGGTGCTATAGTGTATCGATATGTACGTAAAAAAGGTGTTTTTTTCTGGATGAATGATAAAGAGGCTACAAACTAGGTAGCCTCTTTTCCGTTCATCATATGTAGGATGTGTTTAACCAAGAAGTTTAATAACAGTTGCGATAATAAATAACGTTGTGAAAAATCCGAATGATACAATAAAACCAACACCAGAATCTACAGCGTCATTTCGTTTACTTTGGACATTTTTTTCAAATTCGTTCACACATACCCCTCCTGTTTCATATTAAGTATAAGTGAAATAAGTGAAAAAATAAAGAATTTGTTACGGATAAATGTCCTTTACCGGTTAGTTTATGATATGTATTACTACTTATTCCTTTGTATTGGAATGTTTCCTTTGTTGACAAGAGTTGTCACAAATAGTTCTTATTTTGTAACGCACAATATAGTTACGAGCAACAAGAACGAATTGCTCGTAAAAAAAAGCGGCAAACGATATAATCGTTGGTACGTATGATACCCGGGACGTATGTATCAATGTTTAAATAAACAGGGAATTGATTTTCTATGGTCAATTCCCTTTTCTGTTGGTACAATATTTGTAAGAAGAAATAATAGAGGAGCACATCATGATTAAAGTATCAAAAAAACAGTTGTCATCATTATACTTCTTATATGGAAAAGATGAATTTCTTTTACATGAAAGTGAAAAGAAAATTATTCAGGCATCTTTATCAGCAGAAGAAAAAGAACTCAATTTAGCTATATATGACATGGACGAAACACCTGTGCAAGTAGCTGTTGAGGATGCGGAAACCTTGCCGTTTTTTGGGGAAAGACGCGTTGTTATCATACGTAATCCGTATTTCTTAACTGCTGAAAAGAAAAAAGAAAAGCTTGAACATAATATTCAAGTCTTAGAACAATACATACAAACACCTTCTCCATTCACCATTGTTATTATTGTAGCCCCGTATGAGAAGCTTGATGAACGGAAAAAGATTGTTAAAGCTTTAAAGAAACAAGCTGTTTTGTATGAAGCGAAGCCGATGCAGGAACGTGATATGATTCATTGGGTAGAGGATAAGTTAAGTCATAACAATATACAAGCTGAAAAACAAGCGCTATCACTTTTACTTGAGATGACAGGTGGTGATATGGCGTTAATTGCAAATGAGGTCGATAAGCTTTCTTTATATTTAGGAGAACAAGGTATTTTAACGTCAAGCATTGTTAAGCAACTTGTAGCTCGAACTCTAGAGCAGGACATATTTACACTCATCAATGAAGTGGTACATCTCAGACTTCCTCATGCTTTAGAAATTTTTTATGATTTACTTCGCCGCAATGAAAAACCATTTATAATTTTACTCATGATTGCAGGGCAGTTTCGCTTAATTTTTCAAGTGAAGACATTAGCGAAAGCAGGATACGGACAAGCACAAATTGCTTCTAAGTTACGGGTGCATCCGTTTAGGGTCAAGCTAGCTGCCGAGCAAAGTCATCAATTCTCTGAACAACAATTACAGCAAATTATTCAGCATTTGGCAGAGGCAGACTATAATATGAAAACAGGTGCAATGGATGAACAAGTTATAGTAGAATTATTTTTAATGAAGCTTGCAAATAGAAGCGCAGTTAGCTAGTAATTATAGCTATCTGTGTTTTTTTTGTAGAGGTGAGATCTGTATAAACCGGAGATTTTAAGCGCAGGTGCTTTTAGTTGTGTTTACTTATTATTTTTATTAGAAGGCTATGTTAAACGTGCTATACGGTATCACGTAGCGTAGCGAAAAACAACACACAGGTTTAACATACATATACATCTATGCAAGCATATGAATAGTTGAAATAGAAGATATCCACAGTTATTTAAGAGTAGAACCTATAAGAAAAGAAAAAAAACGACCATGTGCTGGTCGTTTTTATTATACTGTAGGGTTGTTCAATTTTTTAGCTAAACGAGATTTTTGACGACTAGCCATGTTTTTATGAATTAAGCCCTTTTGTGCAGCTTTGTCAAGCTTACTAGCAGCAACAACGTAAGCTGTTTTTGCGTTTTCTAAATCGTTAGTGTTTACTAAAGCTTCAAAGTTTTTAACAGCTGTACGCATAGCAGACTTTACAGTAGTGTTATGTGCACGACGCTCGTTATTTTGCTTTGTACGTTTAATAGCAGATTTAATATTTGGCATGTTTTTCACCTCCCAATATGGTTATCCAAATCGAGTATACATGGTTTAGCTTCGTTTTTAACTAAAGCTCCATTTGTCTTTTTGGTGTGCTTGCTTTGAAGCAACATATAATGCTTCAAGCATATCTTTTTTATGTATTTTGATTTCTATATTTGATCAAAATACATTTTTACAGAACAAGAAACATTCTATCAAACGTTAACGACTTTTTCAATAGCAAGATTAACAATTGAACGTATATGCATGTTTTTATTTATTTTAGGTCATACTAATCAACAAAAAGTGGCAAATGAGGAGGGGATTTCCTTGAGTAATCAAGTAGATCTAAGTGTTTATAATGTGCGAACTGATTTAGCGATCGAAGCCCATGAGATGGCTGTTGATATGAAAGCGAAAGTTAGTAAACAGCAAACAAAAGCAGTGGAAGGCGTCATTATTAAAGAGCGAGATGAAGAGGGTATTAAAGTCTCGACTGTGAAAATAACGGCTGAAGGTGCAAATGTTATTGGGAAAAAAGAAGGGAATTATTTAACACTAGAAGTACAAGGAATTCGACAACAAGATACAGAGCTTCAACAAAAAGTTGAGCATGTTTTTGCTAAAGAAATTAGAAAGTTTATTCAACAGCTTGGTATTAACGATAATGCGAGCTGTTTAATAGTGGGCTTAGGAAATTGGAACGTGACACCAGATGCTCTTGGCCCGATGGCTGTGGAAAATTTATTAATTACTAAGCACTTATTTGATTTGCAGCCTGAGCGAGTAGATCGAGATTTTCGACCAGTTAGTGCAATCGCTCCAGGTGTGATGGGTATTACAGGTATTGAAACAAGTGACATTATTAGAGGTGTTATTGATAAAAGTAAACCTGATTTTGTCATAGCTATTGATGCGTTAGCAGCTAGAAACCTTGAGAGAGTTAACTCAACTATCCAAGTGTCTGATACAGGGATACATCCCGGATCTGGAGTGGGCAATAAACGAAAAGAGCTTAGTCAAGAAACATTGGGGATTCCTGTTATCGCCATTGGTATTCCCACCGTTGTAGACGCTGTAGCTATTACTAGCGATACAATTGATTACATTTTAAAGCATTTTGGTAGAGAAACTAAGGAAGGTCAAAAGCCATCTAATTCTTTGACTCCAGCGGGAATGACGTTTGGTGAGAAGCGTGTGCTCACAGATGAAGATTTACCAGATGAAACAGAAAAGCAAACATATTTAGGAATCATAGGTACATTAACAGAGCAAGAAAAGCGGCGATTAATACACGAAGTCTTGTCACCACTTGGGCACAACTTAATGGTTACACCAAAAGAAGTGGATACATTTATTGAAGATATGGCAAATGTAGTTGCTTCTGGTCTTAATGTTGCGCTTCATCGGGAGATTGATGATGACAACTATGGTATGTATACGCATTAATCATTATGTCGCGTTGTCGACACTAGACCGTTCAAGCCGTCAGAAGTCCTGACATCCAGAAAACACAAGCCCGCATTTTAAAGCTAATAAAGACGACACACTTGGACACCAACACTTTAAACATTCACATCCTTTGAAAGGGCGTATGGTCGTAAAGCGCGACGTGTTGTCGGCAGGCATAAACTATTGGGCATATATAATAGGTGTCGTACTTTCAAGTTCTGCTCTTTTTCTCGTTGTTGCCTTTAAGAGTATTTGATTCAGAGATTATATTAATAGGCTTAGTAGAGTGGTTCTACTTTCTCTAGTTTATTCATAGAGTGTAATAGAGGGACTGGAGAAAGGAATGATAGGATGAAACATAGATTACAATCGCGGTTAATTTGGTATGATGTTAGCCTAACGAGAGGAGTTTTCCTCATCGTTATAGGTATGTTTTTTATGATTTCATTAGCAAGTACCATGGCGCTTGTTCAACTGAATCAGCAAATTAAGCCATTGAAATCGATCATCCATACGATTTCCATTGATCGGTTTGTGCAAGTAGTTGGCTTAGAAAATAGATATTTAGCTTCGCAAATTCCTAAGAGGGAAGAAAACTCTATTAGTGATGTGTTAGTAGAGATTGCTACTAGTATAAACCCAAAAGATCCTCGTAGCTTTCTTGGGAATGAATTACCTGGCTTTAGTTTGTTTGATGGAAAGATTCTTGTAGCTGGTGAAGGTACAGATTATACTACCATGCCATATGAATCAGCACCACCTTTAGAAGTAATTATGGCTGAACGTGAAGCGTCACTAGATGCGATTACACCAGAACCACCTCCATCTCAACAGCCAGTAACACCTAGTCAAACGACGGATGGGAAAGATGTCGTGTTTATATATCATACACATACGCGTGAATCGTACTTTCCACATTTGAAAAATGTTGATACTTCCAATGCCAATAATGCGTTTCATGATGAAGTGAATGTAACAGCAGTAGGGAAAAAGCTGCAAGAGGAGCTTGTTGAACGTGGAATTGGTACTCAATTAGATACAACAGATGTGATGGAGCAATTACTTAATAAAGGTTGGGAGTATTCGAGTGCATACAAGCAATCGAGGTCAGTGTTAGAGGCGGCCCTAACAAAAAACCGTGATATTCATTATGTTATTGATATTCATAGAGATGGATTTCGTAAAGATAAAACCACAGTTACAATCAATAATAAACCGTATGCTAGACTTGCTTTTATCGTAGGTGGGGAAAATCCGAATTATGAAAAGAATACTGCAATTGCAAAGAGGCTACATGAATTGTTAGAAGAAAAATATCCCGGGCTTAGCCGAGGAATTATTGAAAAAGCTGGACAAGGAACAAATGGTGTATTTAATCAAGATTTATCAAATAACGCGCTTTTAGTCGAATTTGGTGGCGTAGACAATAATTTTGAAGAATTGTATCGGTCAGCGGAAGCTTTTGCTGATGTATTTAGTGAGTTTTACTGGCAAGCCGAAATGGTATATGTACCACAAAATAGTGATCAAAGTAAAAGTTAACGACATAAGGAGACGAGGCTATGGTGAAGTTTTTATTAAAGACCTTACTCGTTGTTACTATATTATTTGTCGGAGTTATTTTAGGCATGCAGCAAGCCAATGTTGGGTTGAAAAAGATGAAGGGTTATGATGACCCTACTTTACAGAGTGCTTTACGAGTGGAGTTAAACAACAATGGTGATTATGAAGCCAATGTACTTGGGCGGCAAATTACAAGTCATGATATATCTGAAAAAAAACAACAGTTAGAAGAAATGCGTGCGTTTAATTTTTTTTCTATGCTTGGCAAAAAGCTTTCTGCCATCATGACAAATGCTTTTCAAGCTGTTGGTAACTTATTAGCATCACTTTTTGAAATACTTGTAAATAAAATCACATAAAAATCTTGAACGAGAAATCCGTTCCTTTAGGTGTGGGAATATCACAATTGGAAAAAGAGTAGAGGTTTATATATTGGATATACAATAACAGCATTTTATGAACTTGTATCTCTAAAATACCGTACAAAATAAACTGGCTTCTCTTCTAGTTAGAGGCCGGTTTATTGTTTATATTATTTACGTACCTGTTTTCATTGAATCTTGATATGGAGACTGCTATAATCAATGCTAGTATGTTTTGCCCATTAGTAGGAGTGATTGTAAAATGAGTAATCGTGAAGCACGATTAAAACGACAAGAAAAAATACGTAACTTTTCAATTATAGCTCATATAGACCATGGTAAATCAACACTAGCTGATCGTATTTTAGAAAAAACATCTGCTCTCACACAACGTGAGATGAAGAATCAGTTGCTTGATTCAATGGATTTAGAGCGTGAACGCGGTATTACTATCAAATTAAATGCAGTGCAGTTAAAGTACAAAGCTAAAGATGGAGAAGAATACATTTTTCATTTAATAGATACACCGGGGCATGTCGACTTCACTTATGAAGTATCCCGTAGCTTAGCGGCTTGTGAAGGAGCTGTGCTAGTTGTAGATGCTGCACAAGGTATTGAAGCGCAAACGTTAGCTAATGTGTATTTAGCATTAGACAACGATTTAGAAATATTACCTGTAATTAATAAAATCGATTTACCGGCTGCAGAGCCAGAGCGAGTACGTCAAGAGATTGAAGATGTCATTGGTTTAGATGCGTCTGAAGCAGTATTGGCCTCAGCAAAAGCTGGGATTGGTATTGAAGAAATTTTAGAACAAGTTGTGCAGAAGGTTCCAGCGCCTACAGGCGACCCTGAAGCGCCACTAAAAGCTTTGATCTTCGATTCGTTGTATGACCCTTACCGTGGGGTAGTAGCTTATATTCGTGTAGTCGAAGGTACTGTTAAAATTGGCGACAAAGTAAAAATGATGGCAACAGGTAAAGAGTTTGAAGTAACAGAATTGGGAGTATTCACGCCAAAAGCATTGTTACAAGATGAATTGACTGTTGGTGACGTTGGATTTTTAACAGCCTCAATTAAAAATGTGTCTGATACACGTGTGGGGGATACTATTACAAGTGCCTACAAGGGTGCAACAGAACCGTTGCCGGGATATCGTAAATTAAACCCAATGGTATTCTGTGGATTGTATCCAATTGATACTGCCAAATACAACGATTTGCGTGACGCTCTAGAAAAGCTAGAGTTGAATGATGCCGCACTGCAGTTTGAGCCTGAAACGTCACAAGCGTTAGGCTTTGGTTTCAGATGTGGATTCCTTGGGTTATTGCATATGGAAATCATCCAAGAGCGAATCGAACGCGAATTCAAAATCGACTTAATCACAACAGCTCCAAGTGTTATTTATAATATCTTCTTAACCGATGGCGAGGAGTTGCGTGTAGATAATCCGTCGAATATGCCGGATCCTCAGAAAATTGAAAGAGTTGAAGAACCGTATGTTAAAGCGACTATGATGGTGCCTAATGATTATGTAGGTGCTGTCATGGAGTTGTGTCAAAATAAACGTGGTAATTTTATCAATATGCAATATCTAGATGCTAATCGCGTGAGTATTATATACGACATGCCGCTTTCAGAAATAGTCTATGACTTTTTTGATCAGCTTAAATCAAGCACAAAAGGCTATGCATCGTTTGATTATGAACTAATCGGCTATAAGCCATCTAAGCTTGTGAAAATGGATATTCTGTTAAATGCTGAAAAAGTGGATGCACTTTCATTTATTGTTCACAGAGATGCAGCGTATGATCGTGGGAAAGTTATTGTTGATAAACTTAAGGAGTTAATCCCACGTCAACAATTTGAGGTGCCAATACAAGCAGCGATTGGACAAAAAATTGTGGCGCGTTCTACGATTAAATCGATGGGTAAAAATGTTCTTGCGAAATGTTACGGCGGTGACATTTCTCGTAAACGTAAGCTTTTAGAAAAGCAAAAAGAAGGTAAAAAGCGTATGAAATCTGTTGGTTCGGTCGAAGTGCCGCAAGAAGCGTTCATGGCTGTATTGCGAATGGATGATAATAACTCAAACAAGTAAAGTATTCTATTAACAAACCGCAGAACATGGTTTCTGCGGTTTTTCATCATTACATGAAGAGAGGTGTTAGCTGTGAAAGGAGCTTATATTCACATACCCTTTTGTGAACATATATGTCATTATTGCGACTTTAACAAGGTATTTTTACACAGACAACCAGTCGATGATTATTTAACTTCTCTAGAAGAAGAGATGAAAATTACTTTAAAAACATACCCTACAAAAAAGCTACAGTCTATTTATGTAGGAGGAGGCACGCCGACTGCTTTAAATACATTACAGCTTGAGCGTTTACTCGGCATAATAAAATCCAATTTACTTCCTTTAACGGATGATAATGTGGAATACACTTTTGAGGCAAATCCTGATGGTCTTGATGTTGAAAAGGTTCGAGTTTTAAAAGAGGGAAGAGTTAATCGACTTAGTGTGGGCGTTCAATCTTTTCAAGTGGATGAATTGAAGCAAATAGGGAGAACACATACAAGTGAACATGTTGAAAACATTGTTTCGCTCTTAAAAGAGCATGAATTTAACAATATTAATATCGATTTAATGTTTGGATTGCCTACCCAAACTCTAGATTCATTTAAGAATTCTATTGAACGTGCATTATCGTTGCAAATTCAACATGTTTCAGCTTATTCATTAATTGTTGAGCCGAAAACTGTTTTTTACAACTTGCAAAATAAAGGTAAGCTTCATCTACCGCCACAAGAAGATGAAGCAACAATGTATGAAGTTCTCATGGAAAAACTAGATGAGAATGGATTGAAGCAATATGAAATTAGTAACTTTGCTTTGCCAGGATTTGAATCAAAGCACAACTTATTGTACTGGGGAAATGAGGAGTATTATGGGTTTGGTGCTGGTGCTCATAGCTATGTTAATGGCAAGCGTAAAGCGAATATTGGACCAGTACAGAAATACATTGATGCAGTCAATCACCAGCAAAGGTTTACATCCTCGGAACAAGTGATTTCTAAAGAGGAAAAAATGGAAGAAGAAATGTTTCTTGGCTTACGAAAAATATCAGGAGTGTCGAAAAAAGTATTTTTTGAAAGATACAATGTAACTCTTGATGAAGTATATAGTAAACAGCTTGAAGATTTACTAGATAAAGGGCTTATAGTAAACGACGTAAATCATGTTGCCTTAACTTCAAAGGGAAAGTTACTTGGAAATGAAGTTTTTCAATCATTTTTACTATGAGACTGACAACATCTTTTCTTAATTAATTCAGACGTTTACATTGACATCGACATTCTGATTTGTTAATTTATATATTAGATTTAGCACTCGTTAGATAAGAGTGCTAACAGGGGTGATGAGTCATGCTTTCAGAACGACAACTGTTGATTTTGAAGGTTATTATTGATGATTTTATTCAGTCTGCTCAACCGGTGGGCTCGAGGGTTTTGTCTAAAAAAGAAGATATTAGTTTTAGTTCAGCTACAATTCGTAATGAAATGGCTGATCTGGAAGATCTTGGTTTTCTTGAAAAGACACACACATCATCAGGGCGAGTGCCTTCTGAAAAAGGCTATCGATTTTATGTTGATAACCTGCTTTTTCAATCGCAGCATCTAATGAATAATGATATTGTTAAGCTCAAGTCGATATTTTCAGAGCGCTTGTTTGAATTAGAGAAGCTTTTACAAAAATCAGCGCAAATTTTGTCGGATATAACGAATTATACTGCTATTTCGTTAGGTCCAGCTTTAAAAGAAAATAAGTTACGGAGTTTGCAAATTATTCCTATTAGTAAAGACACTGCTGTTGCGATCATTGTCACTGATAAGGGACATGTGCAAAACAAAACAATCACGTTTTCTCAGCAAATTAACCCAGCAGAGGTAGAAAAACTCGTTAATATACTAAATGAACAATTAGTGGGTGTACCGTTAGTTGATTTACGTGATCGAATGTACCTTGAGGTTTTCAAAATTTTAAAGCGACATATCCATAATTATGACAGTATGCTACAGGCAATTGTACAAACCTTTGATTTAGATCAAGCCGAAAAGCTATTTCTAAGTGGAAAAACAAACATGTTATCACAGCCGGAGTTTCATGACGTTGAAAAAGTGCGTTCGTTGCTTAGATTTATTGATCGAGAGCAGGATGTATATTCTTTAATACGATCCAATGGGGCAGGCATTCAGATAAAAATTGGTCGTGAAAACAATATTCAAGAAATTGAGAATTGCAGCTTAATTACTGCCACATATTCATTAGGTGGTGATCAGCTTGGGACTATTGCTTTGTTAGGTCCAACACGAATGGAATATTCTCGAGTTGTTGCAATGCTGAAGCTACTAACGACCGACTTATCGAAGGTATTTGACGATTTGTATCAAAGTGATTAGGAATGGATATATTGGATGAAGGTGGATATTTCCACCTTCAAAATATGGACTCATTACTATTCATAAGGATGTAGAAGCTTTTAAGGGAGGTGAACACTTGTGGAAAACGAAAAAACTGTCGCAGATCAGAATGAACTAGAAAATGAAGCTAACGAACAAGTTGATGCTCAAGTTGAACCAAGCGACACTAATACAAGTGATGTTGAGCAAATTAGAGATACTGATACAGCTAGTCAAAATGAAAGTGCACAAGTAACTGAACTAACAGCAAAGCTAGAGGAAACCGAAAATCGTTTACTCCGCTTACAAGCTGATTTTGACAACTATCGACGCCGTGTACGACTTGACATGGAGGCGGCTGAAAAATATAGAGCACAAAGCTTAATTAATGATATTTTACCAGCATTGGATAACTTTGAAAGAGCGATGAAAGTAGAAGCTACTGATGATGCAAGTAAATCGCTAATGAAAGGGATGGAAATGGTTTATCGCCAGCTATTAGATGCTTTAACTAAAGAAGGTGTTGAAGCTATTCAAGCTGTCGGAGAACAATTTGATCCACATCTTCATCAAGCTGTGATGCAGGAGGACAATTCAGATTATCCAGCAAACACTGTGATTGAAGAGTTCCAAAAAGGTTACAAGTTAAAAGATCGCGTCATTCGCCCGTCTATGGTTAAGGTAAATAACTAGACAGCGCTACATATATATAATCAAAATGGAGGTAAATCAAGATGAGCAAAATTATCGGAATTGACTTAGGAACAACAAACTCGTGTGTGGCTGTTCTTGAGGGTGGAGAACCAAAGGTTATTCCTAACCCGGAAGGAAATCGTACAACACCTTCTGTTGTTGCATTCAAAAATGGTGAACGCCAAGTAGGTGAAGTGGCAAAACGCCAAGCTATCACGAATCCTAACACGATTATCTCAATTAAACGTCATATGGGTACTGATTTCAAGGTTGAAGTGGAAGATAAATCATTTACTCCTCAAGAGGTTTCTGCGATGGTTCTTCAGCATTTAAAATCTTACGCTGAAGCATATTTAGGAGAGCCTGTTACTAAAGCAGTTATAACAGTTCCTGCGTACTTCAATGATGCTGAACGACAAGCTACCAAAGATGCAGGTAAGATTGCAGGATTAGAAGTTGAACGTATTATTAACGAGCCAACTGCTGCAGCATTAGCATATGGTTTAGATAAAACAGACGAAGATCAAACAATTCTTGTTTATGACCTAGGTGGTGGTACGTTTGACGTATCTATCCTTGAACTAGGTGATGGTGTGTTTGAAGTAAAAGCTACTGCAGGTGACAATCGTCTTGGTGGAGATGATTTTGACCAAGTTATTATTGATTATCTTGTACAAGAATTCAAAAAAGAAAACGGAATTGATTTATCAAAAGATAAAATGGCTTTACAACGTTTAAAGGATGCTGCTGAGAAAGCGAAAAAGGATTTGTCAGGTGTAACGAGCACACAAATTTCTTTACCGTTTATCACAGCTGGAGAAGCAGGTCCTCTTCATTTAGAGTTAACTCTATCTCGTGCTAAATTTGAAGAAATTTCTTTACCGTTAGTTGAGCGTACAATGGGTCCTGTTCGCCAAGCAATCTCCGATGCAGGTCTATCTAATAGTGAAATTGATAAAGTTATCCTTGTAGGTGGATCAACTCGTATTCCTGCAGTTCAAGAGGCTATTAAAAAAGCAGTTGGAAAAGAGCCAAGCAAAGGTGTAAACCCAGATGAGGTTGTTGCAATGGGGGCAGCCATCCAAGGTGGCGTTATTACAGGAGATGTTAAAGACGTTGTACTTCTTGACGTTACTCCACTTTCATTAGGTATCGAAACAATGGGTGGTGTATTTACAAAATTAATCGAGCGTAACACAACAATACCTACAAGTAAGTCACAAGTATTCTCAACTGCGGCTGACAATCAAACAGCTGTTGATATCCATGTACTTCAAGGTGAGCGTTCAATGGCTGCTGATAACAAGACACTTGGTAGATTCCAACTAAGTGATATTCCACCAGCACCACGTGGTATTCCACAAATTGAAGTATCATTTGACATTGATAAAAACGGTATCGTAAGTGTCCGTGCAAAAGATCTTGGTACTAATAAAGAGCAATCTATTGTTATCAAATCTTCTACAAACTTATCAGACGATGAAATTGATCGTATGGTTAAAGAAGCAGAGTCAAATGCTGAAGCGGATAAAAAGCGTAAAGAAGAAGTTGACTTGCGTAACGAAGCGGATCAATTAGTATTCACTGTGGACAAAACTCTAAAAGACTTAGAGGATAAAGTGTCTGAAGAAGAAAAAGCAAAAGCAACAGAGGCGAAAGATGCTTTAAAAGCAGCGCTTGAAAAGAATGAAAGCATCGATGATATTCGTGCAAAGAAGGATGCTCTTCAAGAAATTGTACAGCAGCTATCGGTGAAGCTATATGAAGAAGCTGCAAAAGCACAACAAGCAGGCCAAGGGGCTGGAGAAGCTGAAGGCGCTACTAAACAGGATGATGACGTAGTAGATGCAGAATTTGAAGAAGTAGATAATAATAAGTAATAGAGAATAAATAGGATTACAGGATC
The DNA here is from genome assembly GCF_003944835.1 of Bacillus sp. HMF5848. Classification (GTDB taxonomy): domain Bacteria; phylum Bacillota; class Bacilli; order Bacillales; family HMF5848; genus HMF5848. The sequence continues at coordinate 2,910,835 of NZ_RWIV01000001.1, read as the reverse complement.
AGTGTCAAAGCTGATCCTGCCTTCTCAAACAAGCAGTCAAAGTCCTAACAAATAAGACTTTGACTTTTTTCTTGTTACATGATGAGTGCTAGTAGCTTAGCTTAAAAATTAGCGCCTAACGCTTTTTCTAAAATACAAAAAAATAAGTTCTCAACCTAGATTACTGTCTAGCGCCAGGCGCCATACTTTTCTTAGTTGCTTGAGGCAAACATTTGGTGTTACAATAATTTTTATGTGAGAAATCGGGAGTGGTAAAATGAGCAAGCGCGATTATTACGAAGTCTTAGGCGTTGAAAAAGGTGCCTCTAAGGATGAAATCAAAAAAGCGTATCGTAAACTATCGAAAAAGTACCATCCAGATATAAATAAAGAAGCTGATGCGGCAGATAAATTTAAAGAAATAGCTGAAGCTTATGAGGTGTTAACTGACGATACGAAGCGAGCGCAGTACGACCGCTTTGGACATGCTGGAGCTAACCAGCAAGGATTCGGTGGGAGCGGTGATTTCAGCGACTTTGGCTTTGGTGGTTTTGAAGATATTTTCGATACATTTTTCGGTGGGGGTGGCGGAAGACGCCGTCGTGACCCGAATGCACCAAGACAAGGTGCTGATTTACAATATACAATGACTATTACTTTTGAGGAAGCTGCCTTCGGAAAAGAAACAGACATCGAAATTCCTCGTGAAGAAGAGTGTGATACATGTCATGGCTCTGGAGCTAAAGCTGGTACAAAACCAGAAACATGTTCACATTGTCATGGGACGGGGCAAATGTCTGTTGAGCAAAATACCCCATTTGGCCGTATTGTCAATAGACGTGTATGTTCATACTGTAATGGAACAGGTAAATTTATTAAAGATAAATGTGCGACATGCTCTGGTGCTGGTAAAGTGAAAAAACGTAAGAAGATTCATGTGAAAATTCCAGCGGGTGTAGATGATGGACAACAACTTCGTGTTACTGGTCAAGGTGAACCAGGCGTTAACGGAGGACCTCCAGGTGACTTATATATCGTATTCCATGTAAAGCCGCATGAGTTTTTTGAACGAGATGGGGACGATATATATTGTGAAATGCCATTAACTTATGTGCAAGCTGCTCTTGGAGATGAGATTGAAGTACCGACCTTACATGGAAAAGTAAAATTAAAAATTCCATCAGGTACACAAACAGGTACGAAATTCCGCTTAAGAGGTAAAGGTGTACCAAATGTTCGAGGGTACGGACAGGGTGATCAACATATTCGTATTCGTGTTATTACACCAACAAATTTAACAGAAAAACAAAAACAATTATTACGTGATTTTGCTGAAATTAGCGGACAAGTGCCTGATGAGCAGCATGAAAACTTTTTCTCAAAGGTGAAACGAGCTTTTACAGGAGATTGATAATCTAGCTTAACGCGGTTTCGCATATTAGGAGTGACTTATTTGTGAAATGGTCAGAAATTACAATACAAACAAGTGATGAAGCTGTGGAGGCTATTTCAAACATTCTTCACGAAGCAGGCGCGAGTGGAGTTGTTATTGAAGATCCTCGTGACCTGCAGAGAAACTGGAGTACCCCATTTGGTGAAATTTATGATCTGAACCCAGCGGAGTATCCTACTGAAGGTGTTATTTTAAAAGCATATTTATTAGATAACGACGAGCTCTCTCGAAAAATAGACGACATTCACCAGGCTATTGAAAATTTACGCCAGTTTGAAATCAATATTGGTTTAAATAGAATATCTGTTGGTGAAGTGAACGAAGAAGAATGGGCTAATGCATGGAAGCAATATTATCATCCTGTGCGCATATCTGAATGTTTTACAGTTGTCCCAACTTGGGAAGACTATGAACCAGCAAGTGAACAAGAGAAAATTATTCAATTAGACCCTGGTATGGCATTTGGAACAGGCACACATGCGACAACAGTATTGTGCTTACGTGCTCTCGAGAAGGCTGTTCATGAAGGAGATCACGTAGTTGATGTAGGAACAGGATCGGGTATCTTGAGCATAGGTGCCGCCATGCTTGGTGCTTCTTCAGTTCGCGCTCTAGATTTAGATGATGTAGCTGTTAAAGTATCTAAAGAAAATATAGCGCTAAATAAAGTTGAGGAAACAATATCTGTAGAAAAAAATAACTTACTACATGGTATTAAAGAGCAAGCAGATGTTATTGTCGCTAATATTTTAGCGGATGTAATATTACTATTCACAGACGATGCATATCGACTATTAAAGCACAACGGTTACTTTGTTGTGTCAGGTATTATTAAAGAAAAGAAGCAATTGGTGCTTGATGGTCTGCAACAAAGTGGGTTTGAAGACCCTGAAGTATCCGAGCAAGAGGATTGGGTTTGTATCACAGTAAGAAAATTATGATAAAGCTTATTGACGGTAGCCTATACCGTCAATTTAATTTATGTAGAGGTGTACAAGTGTGCAACGATATTTTGTGAGTGGGAATCAGTTTAGCGATAGTTCGGTAACTATTCAAGGGGAAGATGTGCATCATATCACTCGTGTTATGAGAATGACAGATGGTGCCGAAATTATATGTTGCAATGATCATGGTGAAGCCGCCCTCTGTAAAATAGCAAAAACTACTAATGATTATGTTGAAGCAAATATTGTAAAATGGTTGGAGGACTCTCCTGAGTTACCAATCTCTATTACAATTGCTAGCGGTCTTCCAAAAGGTGATAAATTGGAGTTAATAGTACAAAAGGGTACTGAGCTTGGTGCCGCTGAATTTATCCCATTTCAAGCAAAACGTTCTATTACAAAGTGGGATGACAAAAAAAGTACTAAAAAAATAGATAGACTTCAAAAAATTGCGAAGGAGGCTGCTGAACAGTCTCATCGAAATGCAATACCACATGTATATGAGCCACATACATTACGTGATTTGATAAATATTAGTAAGAACTATGATTATACACTAGTAGCTTTTGAGGAGTCAGCAAAACAGAATGACATAAGTACACTCTCGCAGACCTTGATAGCTATGAATAAACAACAGAAACTGTTAGTTGTATTTGGTCCAGAGGGTGGTCTCGATGAAACAGAAATTAACCTACTAACAGAGAATGGGTTTTTATGCTGCGGTCTCGGCCCTAGAATATTACGTACGGAAACAGCGCCATTATATGTGTTGGCTGCTGCTTCCTATCAATTTGAGATGAGGTGACAAAATAATGCCTACAGTTGCATTCCACACACTTGGATGTAAAGTGAATCATTATGAGACAGAGGCAATCTGGCAGCTTTTTAAACAAGCTAGCTACGAACGGACAGACTTCGAAAAAGCTGCGGATGTATATGTTATTAATACATGTACTGTAACAAATACAGGGGACAAAAAAAGTCGCCAAGTGATAAGACGTGCTATTAGGAAAAATCCTGATGCTGTTATTTGTGTAACGGGCTGTTACGCACAAACGTCACCAGCGGAAATTATGGCAATCCCTGGCGTAGACATTGTAGTAGGTACGCAGGACCGTACAAAAATGCTTAGTTATATTGAGCAATATAAAAATGAGCGTAAGCCTATTAATGGTGTTGGTAACATCATGAAAACACGAGTTTATGAGGAGTTAGATGTACCAGCGTTCACTGATAGAACACGAGCATCATTAAAGATACAAGAAGGGTGTAATAACTTCTGTACGTTTTGCATTATTCCGTGGGCTCGAGGTTTAATGCGCTCTCGTGATCCGCAAGAAGTTATTCGTCAAGCGCAGCAACTAGTGGCTGCAGGATACAAGGAAATAGTGTTAACAGGTATTCATACAGGTGGTTACGGAGAAGACATGAAAGATTACAACCTTGCCATGCTTCTTCGAGACCTTGAAGAACAAGTTGACGGCTTAAAGCGTATACGTATTTCATCAATTGAGGCTAGTCAAATTACTGATGAGGTAATAAAAGTATTAGCGCATTCCAAAAAAGTAGTGCGACATCTACACGTGCCACTTCAGTCAGGCTCAGATACTGTATTAAAACGTATGCGTCGCAAATATTCTATGGCATTTTTTGCAGAACGTTTAGAACGTCTTCGCGAGGCTTTACCTGGAGTAGCTATTACATCTGATGTTATAGTAGGATTTCCAGGTGAAACAGAAGAAGAATTTATTGAAACATACAATTTTATTAAAGAAAATCGTTTCAGTGAATTACATGTGTTCCCATATTCAAAACGCACAGGTACTCCTGCTGCGAGAATGGAAGACCAGGTAGACGAAGAAGTCAAGAATCAACGTGTTCATAGACTTATTTCACTATCTGATCAACTTGCTAAAGAATATGCTTCTACCTATGAAAATGAAGTGCTTGAGATTATTCCAGAAGAGGAGTCGAAAGAGCAACAAGGTAAGCTAGTGGGATATACAGATAATTACTTGAAAGTTGTTATAGATGGAGATGAAAATTTGATTGGACAGCTTGTTAAGGTGAAAATTACTAAAGCAGGGTATCCGTTAAATGAAGGTCAATTTGTCCGTGTTATAACAGAAAAGGCAATTACAGAAACAGATAAAATTAAATTAACATCATAAGCCTCGCGCTCTGCGGGGTTTTTTTGAAGTTATTCTCATAAACCTAGATACTAGTGTGTTCATGAATGAGTATTACTGCAATTCAAGAGTTCTATTGTTATGTAAAGTTTTTATTTGGAAAATATGTTGCTTTTCAAATTACTTTCACTTTTTCTAGTTATAACATGCTCGTAAACAGATAAAGATAATGGTATTATACAATAGGAACTATGAAAGGAGCGTACATAATGAATTTTGACGTTGCAAAAATGATAGACCATACTGCTCTAAAGGCAGATACAACAAAACAAGCAATTATAAAGCTTTGTGAAGAAGCTAAGGAATACACATTTGCTTCTGTTTGTGTAAATCCCACTTGGGTCAAGCTTGCTGCAGAGCTTTTAAAAGGCACAGAAGTAAAGGTTTGTACAGTGATTGGATTCCCGCTAGGGGCTAATACACCGGAAACAAAAGCTTTTGAAACAACAGATGCCATTAAAAATGGTGCTACTGAAGTTGATATGGTTATAAATATTGGAGCTTTAAAGGATGGAGACGATGAGTTAGTTGAGCGTGATGTTCGCGCTGTTGTAGATGCTGCTGCAGGAAAAGCATTAACAAAGGTTATCATTGAAACTTCACTTTTGACTGATGAGGAAAAAGTACGTGCGTGTCAAATTTCAGTAAAAGCTGGAACAGATTTTGTTAAAACATCAACAGGCTTTTCAACTGGAGGCGCAACGGTAGAGGATATTGCTCTTATGCGTAAAACAGTTGGACCAGATATTGGAGTAAAAGCTTCGGGTGGCGTGAGAGATGTTGCTGGCGCAAAAGCTATGATTGAAGCAGGTGCAACTCGCATTGGCGCAAGTGCTGGCATAGCGATAGTAAAAGGGTTACAATCTGATAGTGATTATTAAGCGATAGAAAAGTGTCCAGTGTAGAACTGGACACTTTTTAATATTTTCTATAAAAGTAAAACACATATTTGGCGGTCACGATGAGGCTAGCTTAGTTTTTTTCGAGAGGCCTCTTACCTAACTAGTACGTCCATGTAGCTTTATAATAAAGGTGGCTAATAAGCCTGTTAAAGGTAATGCAATAATTGATGAAAGAACATTAAATATTAAACTTACATGAGCAAGTTGAACATCTGGAAATGAAGTCAATGTACTTGCGACATACACGAACCATTTAATAAGAGGAAAGAATAAGATTACTCCGATTACATTAAGCCAGACATGTGTATAGGCAGTGAGTTTAGCTTGATGTGAAGCGCCTATACTTGCCAGTAAAGCGGTGACACATGTACCTACATTAGCGCCTAACACTATAGCAATACCAGTAGAAAGACTTAGTATATTTTCATTTAAAAAGCTCATAATGATACCAGTTGTTGCGGTGCTCGATTGTATAATGGCAGTTAGTACAGTGCCTATAGCCACAGCAAGTAAGCTGTTGTTGTTTGACTCTTGTAAAAATGTTTGAACTGATGGTATAACAGAAATAGGAGCTGCAAGCAGTTCGAATCCATTCATAGATACAAACATACAACCTAAACCAAAGAGGAAAGCACCAAAGCTAAAAATTTTCACTTTAGGTACAAACATTAAAAGGGTACCAACAACAAGAAATGGGATTATTACATTAGAAAGGTCGAATGTAATAATTTCTGTAGTAAAGGTTGTACCGATGTTTGTGCCTAATATAATACCGATTGACTGCTTAAAAGTGATGTATCCAGCTGTTACTAGTCCTATTGTAAGGATGGTCACGGCTGAACTACTTTGTAAAATAGCTGTAATAATCGTGCCTGTTATTAGTCCTTTAAAAGGATTATCTGTGAATTTAATTAAATATGCTTTCATTTTGTTCGCAGATAAATTGAATAGTCCTACACGCATAACAGTCATACCAAAAATAAATAAAATAACGAATACTAAAAAGTTTGATATCATATCCAACACATGGCTTCCCCCCATTGTACTACCATTATATGGACGAGTTATTGAATGTATGACTTCGATAAAATAAATAATACAGTTGACCTCACAATTGACATATATTATACTTGATAAGTACATGTTTACCATGTACTATAGATACATGAATAAGCAAGATTCTTTCATGTGAAAGTTTGTCGTTGTTTTCGGAGGGAGGGAAAGATATGTCAAAAACGGTCGTTCGTAAAAACGAATCGCTTGAGGATGCTCTTCGTCGTTTCAAACGCACAGTTATTAAATCAGGTACGCTTCAAGAAACAAGAAAGCGTGAATTCTATGAAAAGCCAAGCGTAAAACGTAAGAAAAAGTCTGAAGCTGCTCGTAAGCGTAAATTCTAAAAGAGGGTGTAGTAAGCTATGAGTCTTCTTGAACGTTTAAATAACGACATGAAGCAAGCGATGAAGAATAAGGATAAGGACAAATTGTCTGTCATCCGGATGGTAAAAGCATCTTTACAGAATGAAGCCATCAAGGTAAAAAAAGATGGATTGTCGGAAGATGAAGAAATGACTGTTCTTTCTCGTGAGTTAAAGCAAAGAAAAGACTCCCTCCAAGAGTTTAAGGCAGCAGGTCGGGATGATCTTGCAGATAAAACGCAAGGTGAAATCGAGATAATTCAACAGTATATGCCCGAACAACTTGGTGAAGAGAAATTACTCGCTATTGTGAATGAAACAATTGCTGAGGTAGGTGCTTCAACTAAGGCAGATATGGGAAAAGTAATGGCAGCCATTATGCCTAAAGTAAAAGGCAAAGCTGATGGCGGTCTAGTTAATAAACTCGTCCAACAACAATTATCATAGAAACAAAAAGCACTAATCAATATGATTAGTGCTTTTTTGGTGCCTGTGAAAATACTTTACAGCCTTAGCTTGTTCAAAGCTATACACATTTGTGATAGTCATTAAAGATCAAGAATTAGTGGTTTATCAAGACTTACAAAAATTTTTTTTTTGGCACTGTTAAAGAGCCAGGTCGGTTTGTTATTGTAGCGAGATGTAGCGGAAATCAACAACAAGGTTTAACACACGCAAAATTTTTCACATAAATACATGTAATAAAAGTTATCCACAGTTATTACAGGGCAGAGCCATATTTTTAGTAAGAATTTCGGGTATTATTGAAAAAGTTTATTAATTAACTTGAATAGTTTTTAACATTGCCCAAAAGCTGGGCTCTATTCCTTCTGCAGCTTCTTTGCCAGGTATAAATAAAGTAAATCTAAATGTAACATCATCAATGTTTTGCACTACATGAACAGCTGACATATGAATATTGTTGGCATCTTTTGTGTTTACAAGCATATGCAGCTTAGCTTTATGAAAATAAGGGTCAAGATTGGAGGTGGGATCTAATTCAAGAACAGTCCCATCACTTTGTTTAATATTAGTTTTTATCGCATCAATATTCGGGTTATTTCCTAAAGTCTCAATTCTCACAAAAAAGTCACCGTCATACTCTGATATTAAAATATCCTTACCTGGCTCCTCGCTTTCTAAAGAAAACTGGTCTAATACATACATTGAATAATTGAGTTGTGTACTTTCGTATAGCGTTGCTTCGCGTAAGTCTGTTATTCCTTCAACGAAAACTTCAAGTCTTTTTGTTTTTTCGCGATTCTGTTCTGAGCTAGTTGTTTTTGTTTTTTCTCCTTTGTCATCTTGGTTGACCTCTGTTTCGGATTGATCAGTTTGTGCCGGTTCGTCTATATTTTCATCATTATTATTTTGTCCATCGGTTTGTTGTTCTGTTTGAGAGATTGAAGAATTGGGTTGTTGTTCAGTTACATCAATACAGGCTGACAAAGTTAACGTAGCAAAGATAATAAAAATAGTTCCCGTTAATTTTTTCATAACAAATTCCCCCTTTTGTAAATTTGAACGTAAAAAAAAGAGAAAAGTTACACAATATAAAAAATGATAAATTTTCTTTTGAAACTTTACACGCAATAATTCGTATATACATTTGCAGAGTATTAAGGGGGTGAAGAGTATGAAAAATGTGAATAAGTTTATAGCGTTTGCATTACTTTTTAGTGCTTTCTTTATGTTTATAATGAACTTAACTAGTCTTAGTATAACGAACGCTAAAAATGAAGAGGTATATGTTATACCACTTGAAGAAACAGTTGAAAAAGGATTATATGCATTTATTGATCGATCACTTGATGAAGCCGAAGAAGCTGGCGCTAGTATGATAATTCTTGAAGTAAACACGCCAGGTGGAGCGGTTGATGCTGCCAGTGATATAGGCAAACGCTTGTCAGCTGTTAAACTACCACTAGTTGCATTTGTAAATACCGAGGCTTTGTCAGCGGGGGCATATATTTCATTGCATGCAGAACAAATATTCATGACGCCAGGTGCAACAATGGGAGCTGCAGCTGTTATCGATCAACAAGGCAATGCAGCTGACAAAAAAGCACAATCATATTGGAACGCAGCTATGAAAAGTGCTGCTGAATTACATGGTCGTGATCCTAAATATGCGTTAGCAATGGCAGATGAGTCTATAGATTTACCTGAGTTTGGTGCAGGAGAAGGGGAACTGTTAACTTTAACAGCCGAACAAGCTTTGCAAGTCAATTATGCTAATGGGATTGTTAAAGATCGTAATGAGCTTTTACAGCTTCTAGGATATGAAGATGCCACTATTGTGGAGACGAAAGTTAGCTTTGCAGAAAATATCGCTCGTTTATTAACCAATCCATTCGTTATCCCAATTTTACTTTCGATTGCGAGCTTAGGACTAATTGTTGAATTGTATTCTCCAGGATTTGGAATACCTGGTTTGATGGGTATTACAGCATTGTTGTTGTTTTTCTATGGTCATTTAGTTGCTGGTTTAGCTGGCATGGAATCAATTATTTTGTTTATAATCGGGATTATTTTATTATTTGCTGAGTTATTTGTTCCTGGGGGAATATTAGGACTGATTGGTGCCGTGGCAGTTATAGCAAGTATCTTTGTGGCGTCTGATAATGTAACACATATGGCCGTTTCATTGTTAGTTGCAATTGGCTTAGCTATTTTAGGTTCAATTATCATGTTCAGAGTTTTTGGCAAGCGAATTCAATTATTCCGAAGGCTAATATTAGCTGACTCCACGAATACAGAAAGTGGCTACGTATCAAATACAAATCGTCTTGATTTAATAGGCTTGACTGGTACAGCAATGACAGATTTACGCCCGAGTGGCATGGCGCTAATTCATAATGAGAGATTAGATGTTGTATCTGAAGGTCAATTTATTAGACAACATGATATAATTAAAATTGTAAAAGTAGAAGGTTCGCGAATTGTTGTGCGAAAATTCGACAATGATGATAAGGAGGAAAATGAATGACACCAGGAAACATTTTATTACTTCTAGCAATTGCAGTAGGGATTTTATTATTAGGTGTTATTTTTACATTTGTCCCAGTTATGCTGTGGATTTCAGCTCTTGCAGCTGGTGTAAGAATTAGCATACTTACATTAATTGGGATGAGATTAAGACGTGTTATTCCATCAAGAGTAATTAACCCGTTAATTAAAGCATCCAAAGCTGGCTTAACGGTTACAATTAACCAATTGGAAAGCCACTACTTAGCTGGTGGTAACGTTGACCGTGTAGTGAATGCACTTATTGCTGCACATCGTGCTAATATTGAGCTTAGCTTTGAACGTGCGGCTGCTATTGACTTAGCAGGTCGTGACGTACTAGAAGCCGTACAAATGAGCGTTAACCCAAAAGTTATTGAAACACCTTTTATTGCTGGTGTTGCAATGGATGGTATTGAAGTAAAGGCGAAGGCAAGAATAACAGTTCGCGCCAATATTGAGCGCCTTGTTGGGGGTGCTGGTGAGGAAACTGTCATCGCTCGTGTTGGTGAAGGTATTGTCTCAACAATAGGTTCATCTGGTAATCATAAAAAGGTTCTAGAAAACCCTGACTTAATTTCACAAACTGTATTAACAAAAGGTCTGGATGCTGGTACTGCATTCGAAATCTTATCGATTGATATTGCTGATGTTGATATCGGTAAAAACATTGGTGCCGAGCTACAAACAGAGCAAGCTGAAGCCGACAAAAACATTGCGCAAGCTAAAGCGGAGGAACGACGTGCTATGGCTGTTGCTCAGGAGCAAGAAATGAAGGCGCGCGTTGAAGAGATGCGTGCAAAAGTAGTAGAGGCCGAAGCTGAAGTACCGCTAGCAATGTCAGAGGCACTGCGCACGGGTAAATTAGGTGTTATGGATTATTTTAATATGAAGAATGTTGTAGCAGATACAGATATGAGAACATCAATTGGCAAATTGTCGAAGGATGAAACCCAAAATGATGATCAGTCATGATGACGCCTAACTGTAAAAGGAGGGGATTGTCATCGATAGTATTATTGAGTTTGTGTTAAATAATATATTTTTCGTCGTGATTGTATTAGCTGGTTTGTTTAATTTTTTTAAGGCTAAAAATCAAACTCAGCAACAAAGGCCTGTACGACGTGTACCTGCTGAATCTTATGAACCCATTAATACTCCTGTCGACATGGAGATAGATGAGCCGTTTGATTTTAATCTGACAAAGTATCAGGATATTACAAAGGCAGAAGCACCGAAGGTTGTTGAGAAACCAAAACCAGAAAAATACCGAAGACATGAAAAGACAATTACAAAGCGTATTGAAAAACCCGCTACTAAGCGTGGCGTGAACTTTTCAAAAGACAATGTTGTTGAAGGTGTTGTGTGGGCAGAAATTTTAGGTCCACCAAGATCAAAAAAGCCTTATAACAGGTAGTGTCTTTTAAATTTCTAAGTTAAGCAAACTAAATTTTAAATAATTGTGTTACAACCCCCTTTTATTTCATAAACATGAGATGAAAGGGGGTTCTTTTGTGGTTAGAAAGATTAAACAACAATGGCGTAATTGGATGACAAATAAAATGGAACTACCCGCCGATGTCATGATGGATTTGCCGAGGATCACAATGATTGGTCAAATTCATATTTACATAGAAAATCACCGAGGACTTTTAACCTTTTCGGATCAAGAACTTCGCTTATTATTAAAGCAAGGTCAACTTCTTATAAAAGGTAATTCGTTTGTTATTAAAACCATTTTGCCTGAAGAAATTTTATTAGAAGGTCATATTGATGAAGTAACATTTATTGAGTAATTTTATCCATCGGTGGCTGTTAGCCACCGGTGGCATTAAATACATATTACGATAGTGTAACGGGGGTGTCATGACGGATGAAAAATCATTGGACAAACTTCTTTGGAGGCCATGTGCAAGTGTCTGTTCAAGGAAAAGGGGTAGAACGTTTCATTAATGCATGCGTACGTGATGGTATAGATATATGGCATGTGAAAAAGGTAGGATCAGAGTCAGCATTATTTAACATTAAACTTGACGATGTTTCTAGGTTAAGAGTTGTGGTTAGACAAAGTGATTATAAAGTTTCGTTCAAAAAAAGAATTGGCTTTCCGTTCCTTGCCATAAGAGCCAGGTCTAATAGTGGATTCATTGTCGGGGCGCTGTTTTTTTGTTTTGTACTATTTATTTTATCAAACATGGTATGGGGGATAGAAATAACAGGGGCAAAACCGGAGATGGAGCACAGTATACAAAAGAAGCTTAATGAAATTGGGGTGCAAAAAGGTGCGTTGCAGTTTTTCTTAGACTCACCAGAAGGTATACAAAGAAGACTAACGAATGAGATAGATGGTATTACTTGGATAGGTGTAAAGTTAAAAGGGACAACCTACCATTTCAAAGTTGTTGAAAAGAATATACCAACTCCAGCAGACTATGTAAGTCCTCGTAATCTTATTGCAAGCAAAAAAGCTGTCATTGTTGATATGTTTGTTGAAGAGGGACAGCCTTTAGTCGCAGTTAATGATTTTGTTAAGAAAGGCGATACGCTAGTGTCAGGTATTTTAGGTAAAGAAGAAGACACGAAGATTGTTCCCGCTCGTGGTGTTGTTTGGGGTGAAACCTGGTACCAGTCTACCGTGGAAGTTCCTATGCAAACAGAGTTTAGTGTGATGACAGGTAATTCTGTTACCTCTCATTATCTTAAAGTTGCAGGTGTTAAAATTCCATTTTGGGGGTTTAACAAACCAACATTTTCTGCAATTGAGGAGAATACAGTTACACACTCGTTACATTTTTTACGCTGGAAGCTACCAATTGAATATGAGCGATTAATAAAGCATGAGAAAGAGGATATTATAAGAGAATACACTTTTTCAGAGGCTGTTAATGCCGGAAAACAAATAGCTCATAAAGAGCTGTCCGACAAATTATCGGATGATGCAACGATAAAAGGTGAAAAAGTTTTGCACCAATCCCAAAGGAATGGTAAAGTAAAGTTAATCATTCACTTTCAAGTCATAGAAAATATTGCTAAACCACAACCGATTATTCAAGGAGATTGAAGAATGTCCGAAGAATTGACAACAATACAAATTACATTACAAACCCCAAATGAAGCAATAGCGCTATTTGGAAACCATGATGCACATTTAAAGTTATTAGAAAAAGAACTACTTGTCTCTATCGTAACAAGAGGAGAAGCAGTTAGTGTGTCAGGAGACACAGACAAAGTAAAACAGGTTGAAGATATTTTTCATCAATTGTTACATGTTATCCGGAAAGGAATAGCCATCAGTGAACGAGATGTTATGTATGCTGTTGGTATGGTTAAAAACGGTACACTGGAATATTTTGATGAATTATATGAAGAGGAAATCGCGAAAAATGCGAAAGGTAAGTCTATTCGTGTTAAAACGTTAGGGCAACGAGAATATATCAACGCTATAAGAAAGTACGATTTAACTTTTGGCATAGGACCTGCAGGAACTGGTAAGACGTACTTAGCCGTATTAATGGCAGTTAATGCCCTAAAAGCTGGCTCTGTAAAAAGAATTATATTAACAAGACCGGCCGTTGAAGCAGGTGAAAGCTTAGGATTTTTACCAGGTGATTTAAAAGAAAAGGTTGATCCTTACTTAAGACCATTATATGATGCCCTTCATGATGTTTTAGGAAATGAACAAACTGTAAGACTTATTGAAAGAGGCACTATTGAGATTGCACCGCTTGCCTATATGCGCGGTAGAACACTTGATGATGCATTCGTTATTTTAGATGAGGCACAAAACACAACGCCAGCTCAGATGAAGATGTTTTTAACACGTCTTGGATTTGGATCGAAGATGGTTATAACTGGTGATATCTCACAAGTGGATTTACCAAAAGGTGTTAAATCTGGGTTAGCAGTAGTAAGAGAATTGTTAGCTAACGTAAAGGGGATTTCATTTATTACGTTAGAACAGTCTGATGTTGTGCGACATCCACTTGTTGCGAAGATTATTAAAGCATACGACGAGGCGAGTTTGTAACATATAGAAATGTACGTTAGTTTTTTGTTGAGAAGGCGAATTTAAGATGCACATATCGGAAGTTATTATAACGATAACTTCGGGATAATGGGCTGTCCCAAAAGTAAAATGCTTGGTACCTTTTAACAATGTCAATTTTCTTGTATGATATTGAGAGGGGCCAGTGTTTTAAGCGCTTTTAGGGACAGCCTATTTGTAATATCTCAAAATGGAACATAGTATAGACAAACGGTATTTTTAATAGAAGGGATGGTAGTATTAATGCCTTTTACATAATAGGCATAACAATACGAATATCATGAGCATTGTGAGCCGTTTTCAAAAGCTAATTAAACAGACTATTGAGGTCCGCTTTTTACCAATAATTATTTTAGCACTAGTATTTACTATGATGTTTTTTTTAATGTACGAAGATGTTAAACCTGAACGCCTTTTAGTGAAGCCGTTTTCCAAAGCAGAGCATACGATCTATTCACCGATCACTGTTACAGATCATGACAGTACGATAGAAAAAAGACAAGCAGCATCTCAAACAGTAGAAGATATTTTTACATTAAATCAAGAGTACGCCGCAAGTCGTGTGGAGCTCGTCCGATCAATATTTGATGCGTTGTTAGATGTAAAAGAAAAAGAAATGCTAGAAGAGACTCTTGCGGAGGAGGGTTCGGAGCAGCAAAAACTAAAGGATGAGGCTGTTTCTATACAAGAGCAGCTGACAAAACTACGTACGAAGTTAACTGATGAAACATATAACGAACTCTCAGGTGATGTGTTAACTAGCTTTTTAAAAGCAACGGAAAGTGAATTGGAAATTACTAAAGATGTAACAATAACTGCAGTAAATAACATTATGAATGAGCGGATAACAGTTGAAAATGTTGACATTGCTAAACAAAAAATTGAGCGAGAATTGAGTTATTCCGGTATTCGTGACGAATTAAAACAAGCATCTATTGTTCTCGGTAAATTTGCTATCGTCCAAAACGTATTTTTTGATGCTGAAGAAACAATCCTTCAACGGCAAAAAGCGATGGACTCAGTAGAACCGGTTCGTATTTTGGAAGGTCAAGTAATCGTGAGCGAAGGAGAGACTATTGACCATGATATATTGCGTCAGCTTGAATTAGTCGGTTTAGTTAGTGAAGAGTCAACATTTCGTCCTTATGTGGGGCTAGCATTAGTGTTATTATTAACTCTTGCACCAATTATTTATTATTTTTATAAATCAAAGGAGCCAGCAAATAAAAAACGATCTCACGTACTGCTTTTTGGTATTGTTGTAGGGATAACCTTTGCCATGATGAAAACAATAAGTTTATTTGAACAGATGAATTATTCTTCAATTGGCTACGTAGTACCTGTTGCTATGGGAGCACTTTTAATAAAGATATTAATAAATGAGGAACTTGCTATATGGACGGTTGTACTTTATGCTGTTGCAGGTAATATTATGTTTAATGAAGGCCTAAACAACTCACTGAATTTTTCAATTGGCTTATACTATTTAGCGAGTGGTCTTGCGGGCGTATTATTTCTAAATAAACAAAACCGCAAAACTAGAATACTTCAAACTGGTCTTTTTATTGCTATTGTAAATATTTTGGTGATTATTGCGCTTATGTTTTTGAAAAATACATCTATGTCGTTATTTACGTTGTCTTATCACTTAGTAATGGCTATTGTATCCGGAACAGTTTCTGCTGTACTAACGTTAGGGTTGCTACCATTTTTTGAAGCTGGTTTTAAATTGTTATCTCCAACAACGTTATTGGAGCTTTCTAGCCCTAATCATCCTTTGTTGCGCAAGATTTTAATGGAAACACCAGGTACGTATCACCATAGTGTCATGGTAGCGAATTTATCAGAGGCAGCATGTGAAGCTGTTGGAGCAAATGGATTATTGGCAAGAGTAGGTGCTTATTACCACGATATTGGTAAAACTAAACGTCCCCAGTTTTTTATTGAAAATCAACTAAATATTGATAATCCACATGATAAGCTCTCACCACAGGTGAGTAAAAATATCATCATTGCTCATGCGACTGATGGTGCTTCCATGTTAAGGAATCATCGCATGCCAAAGGAAATCATCGATATAGCTGAACAGCATCATGGTACTACTTTGTTGAAATATTTTTACCATAAAGCAACGCAATCAGGCGATCACGACATACAGGAAGACGACTTTAGATATCCAGGTCCGAAGCCACAGACGAAGGAAGCTGCTATAGTGTGCATTGCTGACAGTGTAGAAGCAGCTATTCGCTCTTTATCAAATCCTACTCCAGAAAAGATTGAAGAAATCATTAGAGGGATTATTAGTGATAAACTTCAAGATGGCCAGCTAAATGCTTGTGACTTAACTTTAAAGGATTTAGATATTATTGCAAAAACATTAATTGAAACAATTAACGGGATGTTTCACTCGCGTATTCAATATCCTGAGTTAGTAAAAAAGAAGGTGAAAGAGGCATGACACTATCAATAGACATACATGATGAAACGAATGAGGTTACATCAGAAGACAAAAAGGTGTTAATGGCATTGCTGCAGGAAGCTGCTAGGTCTGAAAGCTTTGTAGATGATGCCGAAGTATCAATAACTTTTGTTGATATTGAGACTATTCAACAAATAAATAAGCAGTATCGAGGAAAAGATAAGCCAACAGATGTTATCTCATTTGCTTTAGAGGAGCTGGGTGAAGGGGAAGTCGAGCTAGACCTGATTCAATCACAGCGGGTTCTTGGTGATATTATCATCTCAGTTCCTATAGCAGAGCAGCAGGCTAAAGAATATGGTCATTCCTTTCTTCGGGAGTTAGGGTTTTTAACGGTGCATGGATTTTTACATCTTCTAGGCTATGACCATATGACCGAAGAGGATGAAAAGGTTATGTTCAAAAAACAAGCAGATATTTTATTAGGCTATGGACTCACGAGATAACAAAATCAAAATAATACATCGTTTGTTAAACAGTTTTTTGTATGCAGTTCAAGGGTTGCGAGAAGCATTTAAAACAGAGCTTAACCTTAGAATTCATGTAGTAGTAGCGTTGTTTGTGATCTTAACAGGAGTTACTATCGGGATAACAAAAACAGAATGGATTATTATTGTTGCACTAATAGGAGGTATGATCTCAGTTGAATTAATGAATACGGCTGTTGAACGGACGGTTGACTTAATTACGAGTGAGTTTCATCCTCTTGCAAAACAGGCTAAGGACATTGCCGCTGCTGCCGTAACGGTGTATGCTGTTACAGCTGTCATAATTGGTGTTATAATATTTGCACCATATCTCATTTTAATAATACAATAATACAAACCTAGAGTTTTTATTGTTGTGATTAGAATTAATGAAAATATGTTAGTGAATTCTTACGATTTGATTACAATTTGAAAACTAGGCGTGAAAATGTTGGGAAAATTCGGTAAAATGAATATACATACTATTTGCAACTATTCATTATTGTCTATTTGAAAGGAAGAGACCCGTGAGTATTAACGACCTAATAAACGAAGCATTAAAGGCCAGAAACAAGGCTTATGTACCTTATTCTAAATTTGCAGTGGGAGCAGCACTTCTTACTGATAACGGGGATGTAATTCATGGCTGCAATATCGAAAACGCTGCATACAGTTTATGTAACTGTGCTGAGCGAACTGCACTATTTAAAGCATATTCAGATGGTATAAAAACATTCCAAATGATTGCAGTTGTTGCAGATAGTGACCGACCTGTTCCACCTTGTGGCGCATGTCGACAAGTAATGAGTGAATTATGCCCTCCAAATATGAAAGTAGTACTTGCCAATACAAAAGGTGACATCACAGAAACAACAATAAAGGACCTATTACCAGGTGCTTTTTCGATGGAGGATTTAAATGACGAATCAAAAGTATAAATCAGGATTTGTATCTATTATTGGCCGCCCCAATGTAGGGAAATCCACTTTCTTAAATCAGGTTATTGGTCAAAAAATAGCGATTATGAGTGACAAACCACAAACAACACGAAATAAAATTCAAGGTGTATATACAGAAAATGATGCTCAAGTGATATTTATCGACACACCTGGAATCCATAAACCTAAGCATAAGCTAGGAGATTTTATGGTTAAATTAGCCGAAACATCATTGCGAGAAGTGGATATAATCTTATTTATGATCAATGCAGTAGAGGGCTTCGGAAAAGGTGATGAATTCATAATTGAACGTTTGAAGAACGTGAAAACACCAATCTTCTTAGTCATTAATAAAATTGATCAAATTCATCCGGATCAACTGCTACCTATTATTAAACAATACATGGAAAAGTATCCGTTTGCAGAAGTTGTCCCAATCTCTGCGCTTGAAGGGCATAATGTTGAAACCTTACTTTCTACCATAAAAAAAACATTACCGGAAGGACCGCAATATTATCCCGCTGATCAAGTGACAGACCATCCAGAACGTTTTGTAATTGCCGAGTTTATTCGTGAGAAGGCGCTACATTTAACACATGAGGAAATTCCTCATTCGTTAGCAGTGGTTCTTGAGAAGATTGAGACACGCGAATCAGGACAGATATACGTTGCTGCCACCATAATAGTGGAACGGAGCTCACAAAAAGGAATCATTATTGGTAAGCAAGGTAGTATGTTAAAAGAAATCGGTAAAAGAGCTCGGAAAGATATTCAGGCGCTGTTAGGCTCCAACGTATATTTAGAGTTATGGGTTAAGGTGCAAAAGGATTGGAGAAATAAAATGACTCAACTTCGCGATTATGGATATCGTACAGATGAATATTAGATTTATTAGAAAAATTTAGGCAACATGATTTTGCTGTGACAGGGTCATTATAGATAATAAGACTTGGGAAAAAGCAACGCTGGTAAATACTACAAAAAAGGTGGGGTTTTTATGTTAGATTTTACCTGGAAGGTATTTGAGCAAACAGGTAATGTAAACACATATCTTCTCTTTAAGCAAATGGAGCAGGAGAGATTTGAAGGACCCGAAGACAACGAATGTGAACTAGCAGAGGCTGAACTCCCGTTTTCTTAACATCATCGCCCTGTAGCTAAGCTTATGGATGGTGATTGTATTGCTTCAAAAGTGTGAAGGTATTGTAGTTCGAACTACAAATTATGGCGATACAAATAAAATAGTAACTTTGTACACACGTGAGTTTGGTAAGGTTGGTGTGATGGCAAGAGGTGCAAAGAAGGTTGGTAGTAGACTCTCTTCCGTTACCCAACCTTTTACATATGGATATTTTTTAGTCCAAGGTGGAAATACAGGACTCGGTACTCTCCAGCAAGGAGAAAGCATTACACCAATGCGTTATATTCGTGAAGATATCATAGCAACTGCATACGCATCATACATAACTGAACTGTTAGACAAAATAACAGAAGATAGAAAATCAAACCCATATGTCTTTGAAATGCTTTTACAAGCATTGCAGTACATCAATGAGGGACTTGATGCCCAAATCATTACTCATATTTTTGAACTTAAAGCTTTGGGGATTATGGGGATTCAACCGAACCTTGATAGTTGCTCTGTGTGTGGGGAACAGGAAAGTACATTTTCATTTTCAATACGTGAGGGTGGATTTCTTTGTGAACGTTGTAGTCCACAAGACCCTTATCGACTTAATATAAGCACAAATACTGTGAAGTTGTTGAGGATTTTTTATTATTTTGATTTAAACAGATTAGGAAATATCAATGTTAAAGAGCAAACAAAGAAAGAATTAAAAGCAGTTATAACAGCATACTTTGATGCGTATAGTGGTCTTTTTCTTAAGTCAAAGAGGTTTTTAGACCAGCTAGATAAACTTATGTAAATAAAAAGAAGGATATAACTATGTGTCCTGTTGACATTTCTAGTGGAACGTAATAAAATTCTAATTAAAATTTGAAAGTACGGCTATGAAGGAAAATAGTAAATGTCCTCTTTTATGTAAGCGAGCCTAGGGTAGTGGAAGCTAGGCGATAAAATGACATGGAAGGCGTTCCGGAGCTAGTAATGAAAAAGAGGTCTTCATTACATATGGAGGCAAATAGGGTGGAACCGCGGGAAATACTCTCGTCCCTATGTCAAACTTTTTTTGGCATAGAGATGAGAGTTTTTTTATTGCCGAAAAATAACCTTAATATTTAACATAAGGAGAGAAGAAGAATGACAGTAACTATGGAGCAAGTTGTCGCACACGCGAAACATCGTGGTTTTATATTTCCGGGTTCAGAAATTTATGGTGGTCTCGCGAATACATGGGATTATGGACCACTAGGAGTTGAATTGAAGAATAACATTAAAAAAGCGTGGTGGAAAAAGTTTGTTCAAGAATTACCTTATAATGTAGGGCTAGATGCGGCTATCCTTATGAATCCTAAAACATGGGAAGCGTCCGGCCATATCGGAAACTTTAATGACCCAATGATTGATTGTAAAAGCTGTAAAGCCCGCCATCGCGCCGATAAGCTTATTGAAGAGGCTGCATTAGCTAAAGGAGACGAAATCATTGTTGATGGCTTACCTTTTGAAAAAATGGCAGAGTTAATTCAAGAGTACAACATCGCTTGTCCTGAGTGCGGTGCGCACGATTACACTGATATCCGTCAATTTAATCTAATGTTTAAAACATTCCAAGGAGTTACGGAGTCTAGTACAAATGAAATATACTTAAGGCCTGAAACAGCTCAAGGTATATTTGTAAACTTTAAAAACGTACAGCGTACAATGCGTAAAAAACTTCCATTTGGTATTGCTCAAATCGGTAAGAGCTTTCGTAATGAGATTACACCAGGGAATTTCACATTTAGAACACGTGAATTTGAACAGATGGAGTTAGAATTCTTCTGTAAACCTGGAGATGAGCTAGAGTGGTTTAAATACTGGAAGAATTACTGTCATAATTGGTTATTATCACTAGGGTTAACTGAAGAACACATTCGACTTCGTGACCATTCTTCGGATGAACTTTCACATTACAGTAATGCTACAACAGATTTAGAATATAAGTTCCCATTTGGTTGGGGTGAGTTATGGGGAGTGGCTTCTCGAACAGATTTTGATTTAAAACAACATATGAATCATTCAGGTGAAGAGTTCCTTTACCATGACCAGGAAATAAATGAAAAGTATGTACCATACTGCATAGAGCCATCTCTTGGAGCGGATCGCGTAACTCTTGCATTTTTAATTGATGCATACGAGGAAGAACAGTTAGAAGATGGCACAAGTCGCACCGTTATGCGTTTACACCCAAACCTTGCGCCTTTCAAAGCAGCTGTATTACCTTTATCAAAGAAACTATCAGAAGGTGCAACCAATGTTTATAGTATGTTGGCACAAAACTTCATGATAGACTATGATGAATCAGGTTCAATAGGGAAACGTTATCGCCGTCATGATGAAATTGGTACACCGTTCTGTATCACTTATGATTTTGATTCTGAACAAGACCAATCTGTAACAATTCGCCATCGTGACTCAATGGAACAAGAACGCATTGCCATTGCTGACTTAAAAGCTTATCTAGAAGAAAAAACACAATTTTAATGAATGAGAGTGCAAAGCTAGCTTTGCGCTCTAAACATGTATTTCCTTTTACGAGTATAATTTTGTGAATATTTAGTAGCGTAGATCTTACTAAAAATGAGTAAACGAGACAGCGAGACGGCACATTCTTTAGCCTCAAATGCAGTGACTTAAGCTTTTCTTATATAAGGTGGTGAGGAAAATAGAACTTAATAAACGTCAAGAAAAAATACTGCAAATTGTTAAGGAAAACGGACCTATTACAGGAGAAAGCATCGCAGATCAACTCAATTTAACGCGTGCAACATTGCGACCAGATCTTGCTATATTAACGATGGCCGGATATTTAGATGCAAGACCTCGGGTGGGGTATTTTTATACAGGTCAGTCAGGTGGGCAATTGTTGTCTGGTAAGATAAAAAAAATGAAGGTTAAAAGCCATATGTCCATCCCTGTTGTTGTGTCAGAAAATACCTCTGTGTATGACGCAATAGTTACGATGTTTCTTGAGGATGTTGGTACATTATTTGTAGTAGATGAGTCTTCTATACTTGTTGGTGTTCTGTCACGAAAAGATTTATTACGGGCGAGCTTAGGAAAACAGGAGTTAGCTAGTATTCCAGTAAATATTATCATGACAAGAATGCCAAACATTACAATGTGTGAAAAAGACGATCTATTAATTGATGTGGCAAAGAAATTAATTGATAAACAAATTGATGCGTTGCCAGTTGTACGTTTGTCTGATGATGGCTATGAAGTAATTGGGCGAATTACAAAAACGAACACGACAAAGGCTCTTGTAGCTTTAGCGTCTGAGGATGTAATACTCGAATAGAAATGGGGGAAGCATAATGAGTCAACCTATTGTGTATGTTGTGTCAGACTCAGTCGGTGAGACGGCAGAGTTAGTGGTGAAGGCTGCCGCTAGTCAATTTAGTGAAACTGAAGTTGTTATTAAGCGCATTCCATATGTAGAAGACTTAGGAACGATTTCGGAAGTAATATCCTTAGCGAAAATGAATAATGCTATAGTTGCGTTTACCATCGTTATACCTGAACTACATAATTTTCTTATTGATGAAGCTAAGAGAGCTGGTGTGATCTGCTACGATATTATTGGACCTTTAATTGAACAGATGAGCAATTCATATGGATGCTCACCTCGCTATGAACCGGGTCATATACGTAGACTAGATGATGATTATTTTAAAAGAGTAGAGGCTATTGAGTTTGCAGTTAAATACGATGATGGCCGTGATCCTAGAGGTATTTTACGAGCAGATATCGTGTTAGTAGGTGTGTCACGAACATCAAAAACACCACTGTCTCAATATTTAGCTCACAAGCGTCTCAAAGTAGCAAATGTACCATTAGTACCAGAAGTAGATCCACCTGAAGAATTATTTGAAGTTCCGAAAGAGAAATGTTTTGGGTTGGTCATTAGTCCTGAGAAACTTAATTATATTAGAAAAGAGCGTCTCAAGTCTTTAGGGTTAAATTCAACAGCAAGCTATGCTCATATTGAGCGTATTGAAGAAGAACTAAAATACTTTAATAAAATTGTCGAGCGATTAGATTGTCAAATTATAGATGTAACGAATAAAGCTGTAGAAGAAACAGCTAATATTATTTTAAGCATACTTAATAAAAGATTGAAATAACATAGGAAACGGGCCGTTTATTTTTTAACCGCCCGTTATTCATTGTCTATGTTTATTTTTTATAAGTAAACAAATCATAATTGCGTTAATTATTTTATCGGATGAAAAGTAATAATAAATGTACTATTCAATAGTTGTTCAAAGTATCATAACGACGTTTATCATAATTTTTTTCCTTTTTGAAAAATATGTGTATAAGTTAAGAGAAAATGGTAGCGATATGCAAGTTAATGTATTATAATAAAAAATTGTGATTAATTTTATATTTATAGGTTTAGACTTCTCTATGAACGAATACACTATTTATAGAGATATGTCAAGAGGTAAAATCAAAAAGTGTTTTTTTCGTTACTATGTCGACTTGCCAAAATGCAAAAATAAGACATAGTTAATCAGAAGACGAGTGGGTCTAACCACCCCTAATGTGATGAAGTTTTTAGCCAAAAGAAGGATTTCTGGGAGTGATGTAGAATAATCAAAGATGAAACGACTTCTATTATAGTTGACGCAGATGCTTGTCCGAGTAAACAAGATATAGTCAATGTCGCACGTACATACAATGTGAAAGTGTTCTTTGTCGCTTCTTATGCGCATATGACGGACAAAGATTTAGGTGGACAGTGGATTTGGGTGGATTCTAGTAAGGAGTCAGTTGATTTGTATATTATTAATCATGTTAAGAAGCATGATATTGTGGTCACACAAGATATTGGCCTCGCTAGTATGATTGTATCGAGACATGTTTATTGTGTTTCACCAAGGGGAAAAGTATATGATGAAAAAGAAATGGATACTATCCTTGAACTACGTTATGCCGGCTACAAACAAAGACGTCAAGGGGAAAGAACAAAAGGACCTAAACGCTATACAGAACAAGACCGGCAAAATTTGCTACACTCACTCGAAAAAATTTTGTCGAAACTTGCAGGAATTCAACAGTAAACATCGAATTCTACATGTACGACGGAGATGTTTGCTATGAATAATCGAATTCCAGAAGAATTAATCGAAAAAATACGTACACAGGTTGACATTGTAGATATCATTGGTGAATATGTTCAATTGAAGAAACAAGGTCGAAATTATTTTGGACTTTGTCCTTTTCACGGTGAAAATACACCTTCTTTTTCAGTTGCTCCTGATAAGCAGATTTATCATTGCTTTGGTTGTGGAGCTGGTGGGAACGTAATTAGCTTCCTAATGAATATCGAAGGACTGTCCTTTACTGACAGTGTGAAACAACTAAGCTTAAAGACAAACGTTGACATATCAAGTTACGTTTCTGGTGTTCAGACGAATGAAGCGTCTCACGTTTCATCTGATAAAGATGATATGGTCAAAGCTCATCAACTCTTAAAGAAATTTTACCATCATTTGCTTGTAAATACAAAGGAAGGCGAAGAAGCTTTACAATATTTATTAAATCGTGGTTTTTCTAAATCCATGATTGATGAATTTGAAATCGGCTTTGCTCTACCATCTCGTGATATGGTTGTGAAGTTTCTATCTGGACATGGTTTTTCACTTGAAAAAATGTATGAAGCCGGATTAATTACAAAAAGAGAAGCTGCAGACGTATACTTCGATCGGTTTCGTAATCGTATCATGTTTCCTATTCACGATGCTCATGGTAGTCCCGTTGCGTTTTCAGGAAGAATATTTGGCGATGGTGAGCCTAAGTATTTAAATAGTCCTGAGACAAAGCTCTTTAACAAGCGAAAGATTATATATAACTTTCATAATGCACGATTAGCAATTCGCCAAAAGGAACATGCTGTGTTGATGGAGGGATTTGTTGATGTAATATCATCTGTATCAATTGGGGTTACAGAGGCTGTTGCAACAATGGGAACTTCACTTACAGATGAACAGGCGAAGGCAATTCGACGTACAACCGAACAAGTCATTATTTGTTATGATGGTGACCAAGCTGGTTTAGAAGCTACAGTTCGTGCTGCACAAACCTTGCAGTCTGTTGGATGTACCGTAAGAGTTGCAACGTTACCAGAAGGTTTTGACCCCGATGACTACATTCGAAAATATGGTGGAGAAAAATTTGTTGACCATGTAATAGGGGCCCATGAGACTTATATGTCTTTTATGCTTAGGTTTTTAAAAAGAAGAAAAAACCTACAAGATGAAGGAGATAGAATAGCTTATATCGAAGAAGTAATTCAAGAAATAAGTAAACTAACCTCTGAATTAGAGCATAATGTATATATACAACAGCTTGCAAAAGACGTAAAACTATCTGAGGACATTTTAGAAAGACAACTAAAACAAGTCTTATCCAGAAGAGATTCAAAATCAAAGCAAGAGAAAAAAGCACCGACAAATAGACCCCTTGCTTATGTATCTCGTGGAAAGTTATTTCCTAAGCATTTAACAGCTGAACGTTTTTTATTGGCTCATATGATGAGAAATGCTGATATTGCTGACAGGGTAAAAGAGCAAATAGGTGGAGCATTCTCAAATGAATATCACAAAGCCATTGTAACTTATTTGTATTCTTATTATGAGACTGGTCATGAAGCCGATATTAGCAGTATTCTTCAGCACATTAAGGATGATAACATACGCAATGTTGCGAGTGAAATAGCAATGATGTCAATTAATGAAGAACCATCACAACAAGAACTCTCTGATTACATGAAGCAAGTGCATATTCATCATAAGATGGAAGTAATCAAGGAAAAAGAAGACGAAAAGCGTATCGCAGAACGTGAGAGTAATTATGTTAGAGCAGCAGAGATTGCTATGGAAATTATTAAGCTAAAGCAATTATTAAAAGGATGATGCTGCAATGGAAATGGAAGGAGGGAACATTTTGGCTGAAAAACAAACTCACTCCGGAGAATTAGAAACGGAAGTAACAATTGATCAAATAAAAGAACAATTGATGGAACAAGGAAAAAAACGTGGCCGTCTAACGTATGAAGAAATAGCCGAAAAAATGTCTAGCTTTGAATTAGATTCTGAACAAATGGACGAATATTATGAGTTCCTAAATGAACAAGGGGTTGAAGTATTAGGGGCAGCTGATGTAGAAGATGACGAAGATGACCCTGCAATAATTGACTTGTCCAAAGAAGAAGAATTCGACCTAAATGATTTAAGTGTTCCACCAGGGGTGAAGATTAATGACCCTGTCAGAATGTACTTAAAAGAAATAGGCCGTGTACCATTATTATCTGCAGAAGAAGAAATTCAACTAGCGAAGCGAATAGAACAAGGTGATGAAGAAGCAAAACGTCGTCTTGCAGAAGCGAACTTACGTCTGGTTGTAAGTATAGCGAAGCGTTATGTGGGAAGAGGTATGTTATTCCTTGATTTAATTCAAGAAGGAAATATGGGTCTTATTAAGGCTGTTGAAAAATTCGATTATGACAAAGGATTTAAATTTAGTACGTATGCGACTTGGTGGATTCGTCAGGCGATTACAAGAGCAATTGCCGATCAAGCAAGAACTATTCGTATTCCCGTGCATATGGTTGAAACAATTAATAAATTAATTCGTGTTCAACGACAGCTTTTACAAGATTTAGGTCGTGATCCCTCACCAGAAGAAATTGCTGAAGATATGGATTTAACGCCAGATAAAGTAAGAGAAATTTTGAAAATAGCGCAAGAGCCCGTTTCTTTAGAAACACCTATCGGAGAAGAAGATGATTCACACCTCGGTGACTTCATTGAAGATCAAGATGCTACATCTCCATCTGAACATGCTGCTTATGAGTTATTAAAAGAACAGCTTGAAGATGTATTGGATACTTTAACGGACCGTGAAGAAAACGTGTTGCGCCTTCGTTTCGGTCTAGATGACGGTCGAACTCGTACTCTTGAAGAAGTAGGAAAAGTATTTGGAGTAACGAGAGAACGTATTCGTCAAATTGAAGCGAAAGCACTCCGTAAATTGAGACACCCAAGCCGAAGCAAACGTCTAAAGGATTTCCTAGAATAACATTTACAATTTGTAGTTTACTTCTTACAATAGGGGTAGACTATTTTTTTTGTAAAAATTAGTTAAGCTTTATGTGAATGTAAAAATATAACTTACATGATCGTAAAACTTACATTCGGAGTGAGATGTTTGGATAATTCACGAAAGCAAATTATAATTCATGAAATTACATATTGGAAACAATCAAAACTTTTGCCAGATCATTATTGTGATTTTCTTCTTGCTCTATATTCGGAAGGTGAATACAAAGAAGAAGCGCCAAAGAAGCAAGTATTCTCAAGTAAGGAACTATTTACATATATATGGCTCTTTGTAAGCATTGCTTTTATTCCAATTACAATACTTGTCAACTATTTTACAAAATGGCCTCTACAAATGCAAATGGGCCTTGCTATTGCTTTCATTGTAATGACAATGACGGCGGCTATTATTGGAAAAAGAAACAAATATTTTTTTCATGTATCTATAATTACAACAGTTCTTTTAATATTTCTATTGTGTGTAGGAATCGCTGTCACACTTTTCCCAACCAATAATTATGTGCTAGCATCTGTTGTTTTAGGTAACTGTTTAGCATGGATTCTTTTCGGGATACGTTTAAAGGTACTATACTTTGCGTTTTCAGGTGCAGTAGGATTTGTTGTTGTGTTTTTGTTAATGTTTATGTAATTAATTTCTCTAAAAAAACTGTGGCAAAATAGTGAAAAAAAATTCTTTTTGACTTTCAGAATAGTAATATTTACAGTAAAATAAGAATTGTTGTTATAATATAACTGTAATCGTTTAACAGTACATAAGGGGGATGCGAGATGAATAGAAATCCATTGCTAGGTTTTGGTTTAATTATGGTTCTTGGAGTAATCTTAATGGTTGTAGTTTCCTTTGTAGGAAATAGCAATTACAAGGAATTAGCCCTTGAGGCAGAAGGTGGCAAAGCTACAGAGGAGCAAGCAGGGGATACTGAAGCAGCATCACCAGATGCAATCTATGCAAAAAGCTGTATAGGATGTCACGGTCAAAACCTTGAAGGTGGAGTAGGGCCGAAGCTTGATGATATTGGCAGTCGATTAACAGCAGAACAGATTCAAGATGTCATTATAAATGGTCAAGGTACAATGCCTGGAAACTTAGTAGGGCCTGCTGAAGCAGAAGCACTAGCAAATTGGCTTGCAGAGAAAAAGTAAACAAAGATTAATACGACCAAGTCCTTTGCATTTGTGAAGGACTTTTTTTATACTACATAAGTACATAAGAAAGAAAAATAATCTATGATTGGTGATATGAAATGAGTGAAATTCAAATTTCTAAACGCTTGCAAATGATCGCATCCTATATTCCGAAACAAGCAATTCTCGCTGACATTGGTTCAGACCATGCTTATTTACCTAGTTATGCAATTAAAGAAAATTTGTGCAAACAAGCAATAGCTGGAGAAGTCGCAGAAGGTCCGTTTCAATCTGCTGTTCAGCAAGTTAAATCATTACAATTAACGGACTACATACAAGTGCGAAAAGGAAACGGTCTACAAGTAGTCAATGAAAAGGACCACGTTAACTGTATAACAATTGCTGGTATGGGAGGTAGCTTAATTAGAACTATATTAGAGGAAGGAAGAAATAAGCTAACAACTGTAGAGCGATTAATACTCCAACCCAATTTAAACGCAAAAACAATTCGTGAGTGGCTATACAACGAGAATTGGGAGCTTAAGCATGAAACCATACTTGAAGAGAATGGACATATATATGAGATTTTAGTAGCAGAGCGAGGAGACCGTGATGCTGCCTATAAAGAAACGCATAAACAAGCAGGGTTATTGTTAGGCCCTTTTTTGCTAAAAGAGAGAAATGACATATTTTTAAAAAAATGGAGAGAAGAAGAACGTCAATACTCAAAGATATTACAGCAACTTGAACAGGCAAGTTCATCAAATGAGGTAGAGCGCAAACGTGCTGAAATTAAAGATATTATAGAAATTATTAATGGGGGGCTTTTGAAGTGAAGGTTGCTAACGGATATGAAATAATTCAGCAATTCGAAAAAATTGCTCCGAAGTCATTGGCTTATGAAGGAGATAAAATTGGACTTCAGGTTGGAACATTAAATAAACCTATAAAAAAAATAATGGTAACGCTTGATGTAGTAGAAGACGTTATAGAAGAAGCGGTGCAAAACGATGTTGATTTAATCATTGCACATCACCCGCTCATTTTTCATCCATTAAAGAGCATCGTCACTGATCATGCTCATGGTCGAATTATTGAAACGTGCCTAAAGCATGACATTACTATTTATGTAGCCCATACTAATCTTGATATTGCATACGGTGGCGTCAATGATATGTTAGCCGACGCGTTAGGACTTACCAACACAGATGTTTTAGTTGAAACATCACACGAAAGCTTACAAAAGCTTGTTGTATTTGTCCCAAAGTCTCACGCAGAGAAGGTCAGAGAGGCTCTAGGAGACGCTGGTGCGGGTTATATTGGCAATTATAGCCACTGTACATTCCAAACAGAGGGAACGGGTACTTTCAAGCCTAACAAAGATGCATCTCCATATATCGGAGAGAGTGGGAAACTTGAAATGGTGGAAGAAGTGCGAATCGAAACAATTATACCTACTCAAATAAAATCCAAGACTTTAAAAGCGATGCTGAATGCTCATCCATATGAAGAAGTAGCATATGACATTATACCGTTAGAAAATAAAGGAAAAACATATGGATTAGGTAAGATAGGCTATTTACAAGAAGAAATGACATTAGCTCAATTTGCTAGTCATGTGAAAGCTGCTTTTTCGGTGGATGGAGTACGCGTCGTTGGTGACTTATCATCTACAGTACGAAAAGTGGCAGTAGTTGGCGGTGACGGTAATAAATATATATCTAAAGCTAAATTCAAGGGCGCGGATGTTTATGTAACAGGAGATATGTACTTTCATACTGCTCATGATGCTAAAATGCTAGGCTTATCCATTGTAGATCCTGGTCATCATGTTGAAAGCATAATGAAGCAAGGTGTGACAGATTTAATGTCCAACATTTTCAAAATAAATAAGTTCGACGTAGAAATATTCCCTTCAGCAATTAACACAGATCCGTTCCGTTTTTTATAAATATCCTATCCCATAAAATACAGGCACTCAGAAGATTCTGAGTGCCTTATAACTTCACTTACATATTGCTATATTGTAACAACTAACTTTTTGTTTTAATTTTCGGTAGTATTTTATTTAAAGGCACTTTACGTTCAAGAACCCAAGTAGAAGGGTCATTCTCATCATATTGATCTAAAAAAGTGATAACTTCTTTTGTTATAGGCGTTGGGGTGGAAGCACCTGCGGTCACAGCAACTTTTTTAACACCTTTAAGCCATTCAAGCTTTAATTCTGAAATATCACCGATTCGATACGCCTTCGTACCTGCAATTTCTTCTGAAACTTGAGCTAGCCGATTCGAGTTATTACTTTTCGGGTCACCGACAACAATTGTAAGATCGACTTCCTTAGCTTGCTCAGCAACTGCTTCTTGTCGAATTTGTGTTGCGTTACAAATTTCTTTATGCATTTCAGCATGAGGGAACTTCTTTTTGACATGCTCCATTATGTCTAATACGTCCCATTGACTCATCGTTGTTTGATTAGTGACAATAATTTTGTCATGTTCAAGCGTCAATGCATTTACATCCTGTTCGGTTTGAACAAGGTGAACTATTTCAGGTGCAACTCCTACAGCACCTTCAGGCTCTGGGTGTCCTTTTTTACCAATATATATGACATGGTAACCTTCTGCTTTTTTTTGACGAATTAAATTGTGTGTATTAGTTACATCCGGACAAGTAGCATCAATCGTTGTTAATCCTTTTTCTTTTGCACGAGCAATAACCTCTGGAGAAACGCCGTGTGCTGTAAAGATAACAGTCCCCTTATTAATCTGATCCAGAATTTCAAGGCGATTGTTACCGTCTAACGTAATAATACCTTCCTCTTCAAATGCCTGTGTTACATGTGTATTATGAACAATCATTCCAAGAATATAAATGGGTCTTGGTAGATTTGGATCAAGTGAAGCATTTCTTGCTATGACCATCGCATCTACAACGCCATAGCAGTACCCACGTGGTGCAATTTTAATGACCTCCATAAACTTCCTCCTTTAGTAGGTTCATGGCTACTTATGAATCTTCTAACCTCATTATATTATAGCCTACTAAGGACAATTATACAAAAACCTAATGGGTCAAAAACATATTTTACTGTGTCTTTATATTGTAAATAGACTTACACATATAATTTAGGCTTAGAGATGCCTTTTTCGTTAGGAGAGGTAAGCTCTTCCTCTTTTCTAGAAGTTTCATTCTTCTTCTCAGCATTTGTTTTAACCTTTTTCTTTTTTCCTGTCGGCAAATCACGATCATCAGAAACGACTTCCGTTGTTTTTTCTGAATCGCTATCATCGGGACTTTTTAACTCACGATATATTTTCCACATGGCAGGTATATTTCTCACAAGTGGACCGTATTGCTGCACCATTGGACCAACCTTTTCAGCAGTTGCTAGTGCCTTTTGTACGTTTCCAAGCATTTGACTAATGTTAGTAGGGTTTGTTAGTCCTTGAAGAGTGGATGGGTTTCCTAACTGTTGTAACGTATTTGCTGAGTTCCCCACTCCTTGCATACCTTGCATAAGTGATCCAAAACCTCTCATTGACCCTGATTGCCCAGGGAATGATGCCATTTGATTTGCAGTATTAGCTGGATTTTTTCCGAGTATCCTTGATAAAATCCCTCCTAAGCCACGTTGTTGTCCCATTTGCCCCATTTGTCCCATTCCTGCTTGCATACCGGCACGCATCGGAAACTGACCAAAGCCTTGCGAATTCATTGGTGGCATTGGACGTCCTTGAAACATATGTCTTCCCTCCTCTAAACATCTAATATAGAAGTTAGTTTTGTAGTCGTAATTAATGTATGCCAAATTGAATGAAAATGTTATGTGTTAAAAAGTTAGGCATGAGGCGTAAAAACATAACATATTTGTGTCGAATATTTGTTAATCCTAATGGTTTCTCATGTATACTAGCTAGCACAATAGAGTTGACTTCGTTATAATGGGTAAGGATGAAAATACATGAAATGTGGGAAAGTATTAGTAAAATTTGTGAGGAGTTAAAAAAATGTCATTTACATCATTCAAATTAAAATCTTATATACAAGAAGCTACTGAGTCATTCGCCTTCAAGCAGCCAACTGAGATTCAAGAAAAAATTATTCCAATTGCTTTAAACGGGGAGAGTGCTGTAGGCCAGTCACAAACAGGAACAGGTAAGACGCATGCATTTTTGCTACCAATTTTTGAAAAGCTGAAGCCAGAGCGACAAGAGGTACAAGCTGTCATCACAGCCCCAACCCGGGAGTTGGCACAGCAAATTTTTACAGTTGCTGAAAAGATAGCAGCTTTTTCGGAAGCACCTATTGATGTGCGACTATTTGTCGGTGGAACAGATCGTTTAAAGACTATTGATAAACTTAAAAAACAGCCACATATAGCAATAGGTACACCGGGTAGAATTAACGACATGGCTGTTGAGCAAGCATTACATGTACACACGGCAACGACATTAGTTGTTGATGAAGCAGATTTAATGTTTGATCTTGGTTTCATTGAAACAGTGGATAAAATTGCTGCTCGTATGCCAAAAGATCTTCAGATGCTCGTTTTCTCAGCTACGATTCCAGAAAAACTACGTCCGTTCTTAAAGAAATATATGGAGAATCCGACATATGTACACATTCAACCTAATCAAAAATCTGCTTTAAATATTGAGCACGTATTAGTACCATTGCGCACGAGAAATAAAACGAAGTTATTATTCAATTTGTTAAATGCATACAATCCATATTTGGCAATTGTCTTTACAAATACGAAGCAAAAAGCGAACGAAGTAGCGGATGCTTTGACGGAACAGGGTTTAAAAGTAGGATTAATCCATGGAGATTTGCCTCCACGTGAGCGGAAGCGTGTCATTAAACAAGTAAATGAGTTAGAGTTTCAATACGTTGTTGCAAGTGATTTAGCTGCACGAGGAATTGATATTGAAGGGGTCAGCCACGTTATAAATTATGAGCTGCCAACAGATTTAAACTTCTATATTCACCGCACTGGTAGAACAGGAAGAGCAAGTATGTCGGGTGTTGCGACGACTGTATATGAACCAGCAGACGAAGATGCTATTGTGCAACTGGAAAAAATGGGTATAACATTTAGCCATACTGATTTAATAAACGGTGAATGGAAGGACCTTGGTGAATTCAATAAGCGGTCGAAACGAAAGAAAACGGAACAAGTCGACCAAGTTGCAAAAAATCTTGTGAAACGGCCTAAGAAGGTGAAGCCGGGCTATAAGAAAAAGATGCAGCGCGAGGTAGAGAAGTTAAACAAAAAAAGACGTAGAGCCGCTTCTAATCGTGGTAAAAAGTAAGAGGTATGTTTTGTCGAAAAGTGAAACTGTATGGTAACATATGAAACATGAAAGGGAGAATGGAGGTATACGTATGTTGAAAATTGGATCACATGTATCGATGAGCGGTAAAAAAATGTTGTTAGCTGCGAGTGAAGAGGCAGTCTCATATGGTGCCACAACATTTATGATATATACTGGTGCTCCGCAAAATACACGTCGAAAAAAAATAGAAGACCTTATGATTGATGAAGGACAAGCTCATATGAAAGAACATGGCATTACGGACATTGTTGTTCATGCACCGTATATCATTAACATTGGTAATACACAAAATCCGAGTACGTATGAACTTGGAGTTAACTTTCTTCGTGAAGAAATTAAACGTACGAATGCCCTCGGTGCAAAGCAAATAGTGTTACACCCAGGTGCTCATGTAGGAGCAGGGGCTGAGGAAGGAATTAAAAAGATAATTGAAGGAATAAATGAAGTGCTAGAGGCAGACCAGGTTGTTCAAATTGCACTCGAGACTATGGCTGGTAAAGGGTCTGAGTGTGGTAGAAGCTTTGAGGAGATTGCGCGAATTATTGACGGAGTGAAATTCAATGAAAAGTTGTCAGTATGCTTTGATACTTGCCATACTCATGACGCAGGCTACAACATTGTTGATGACTTTGATGGAGTTCTTAATGAATTCGATAAAATTGTGGGCATTGACCGGATTAAAGTGCTTCACATAAATGATAGTAAAAACGAACGAGGTAGTCATAAAGACCGTCATGAAAATATTGGATTTGGTAAAATAGGTTTTAAGGCATTAAATTATATAGTTCATCATCCACAGCTCTCAGATGTTCCTAAAATATTAGAAACACCATATGTAGGAGAAGATAAGAAAGATAAAAAGCCTCCATATAAGTTTGAAATTGCGATGTTAAAAGAACAAAACTTTGATGAAAATAATTTGGAGAAAATACTAAACCAATAGAGCTAGTTCGTATTCGATAAATATACATCAAACGCAAAATATATTAGTGAAATACTAAGGTGTATCCTAAGTGTCTCGATCATCCGTTATTAAGTACACATATAAAAAGGCCGTTGGAGAATGCTTCAACAGCCTTTTATTTTAAATATTTATTAAACATTTCATTTAATTGTTTAGCTACCTTTATATTTGTAATAACGGCTATTTTTTTTAATAACTTTCGTCTTTTAGTATTATCATAAATATCCTCAGGGTTTGTTTGCTTAATTAATTTTACTACTTTTTTAGCTTGTTGCATGCTAAGTGTTATATCATACTGCTTAGCATACGTGATTAGCTCTTCAGGTGTTGTTGCTTTAATCTTCTGAATGACCATTTGATGAAGTACGTTCATATTTTACATTCCTCCCCTAAGTTTAATTTATGGGGAATAGTAGAAAAGTGTGCATAGCATAGGGGGTGCATGAAGGGAACTTCATGTATAATATAAAATAAATATAAAATCAACAGGGGGACAATATGGTAGCGAAACAACATAAAAGAGAATCTTTATTACATTTTATAATGAGACTTTTCTTTATTTTATTTGGCTCTTTTTTAGCAGCCATGTCTATTGAACTATTTTTGATACCTAATAAAATTATTGACGGTGGGATTATTGGTATATCTCTTATTCTTGATTACATAACTCCAGAGAGTCTCTCGTTTATAAATTTTGCTACATTAGTGGTGGCGTTGAACCTTCCATTCATGTATTCAGGCTATAAGCAAATAGGAAAAACGTTTATGATTTCTTCAATATTTGCTATTGTGGCATTGGCAATATTTGAAAGATTGCTTCATAATTTTCATCCGTTTACGAATCAACCCATTTTAGCAACTGTCTTTGGAGGCCTCATATTAGGTGTTGGTGTTGGACTTGTAATTCGTAATGGTGGCTCAATGGATGGAACAGAAATACTGGGAATTATACTTACAAAGCGGCTACCTTTCTCTGTTGGGGAATTTGTAATGTTTTTTAATATCTTTATTTTTGGTGTGGCAGCCTTTGTTTTTGGTCCGGAACAAGCTATGTATTCAGTGATGGCGTATTACATTGCTTTTAAAACGATTGACACGGTTATTCAGGGGCTGGATGAAACGAAAGCCGCTATTATTGTATCAGACTATTATGAAGAAGTATCGGACGCGATTTTAAGTCGTTTAGGCAGAGGCACAACGAAACTAATTGGTAAAGGTGGCTACACTGATGAACAAAAAGAAGTTATATATGCGGTAGTCACGAGATTAGAGGTAACTAAATTAAAAGCTGTTGTGCATGATGTGGACCCTAATGCCTTTATTACAATTATGAATACTCACGAAACAAAAGGAGCAAAGTTTAAGTCAGCTATTCACTAATATGGTGAATAGCTGTTCTTCTTTACAAGATTACATAATTACGCTATACTACGGTAGTAAATCGTAATCATTCTTAAAAAGGTGACTATAAAATGATCAAACATAATGTGTTAGAAATTTCAAATCTATATTATCGCTATGATAAGGAATTAGTGTTAGATAACATAGACCTATCTATACCGGAGGGGTCTTTTTTAGCATTAGTTGGTCCTAATGGTTCTGGTAAATCCACACTTATTAAATCTATTCTTCGCCTTCTTCAGCCGCAGCAAGGAAATATTACGTTGTTCGGTGAAGATATTAACAAGTTTAAAAATTGGTACAAAGTTGGTTATGTATCACAAAAGGCAAATAGTTTTAATTCAGGCTTTCCAGCAACTGTATTTGAAGTTGTCCGAAGTGGATTAGTATCAAAAAAAGGTTTATTTTCTTTTTTTACGAAGGAAGATGAGAAGCAAGTTTACAAGGCTTTAGAAAGTGTTAACATGGTTGAGTTTAACAACCGAAATATTGGAGAACTATCAGGTGGACAGCAGCAAAGAGTGTTTATAGCAAGAGCCATTGTCAGTAACCCGAGTCTTCTTATTTTGGATGAGCCCACAGTAGGTATTGATGCAGAGCACTCACAAAAATTTTACGATCTACTGGCGTACTTAAATCAGTCGTTAAATATAACTTTATTAATGGTTACGCACGAAGTGGGGACTGTTTCAAAATATGTTACCCATGTAGCGTGTATGAATAAGCATCTGCATTTTCACGGGAATACGGAAGAATTTGAAGCATTACAAGATCATGATGTGTCAGCTTTTTATGGGCACAATCTTCAAGTAATAAAGCATGATCATGTGCACTAGGAGAGAGTATGTATGCTACAAGCAATATGGCAGTATGAATTTTTACAAAACGCATTTTTAGCAGGAGTTCTTATAGGATTAGTGGCGCCTCTGCTCGGAGTTTTTATAGTAGTAAGACGCCTTTCCTTAATCGCAGATGCATTAAGTCACATTACACTAGCCGGAATAGCTGCAGGACTATTTATTGAAAAGAAATTAGGTCCGTTCATTCCTCCTTTATATATAGGTATGGTGTTTTCCGTATCAGGTTCATTACTAATTGAACGATTACGTAAAGTGTATAGACATTATCAAGAATTAGCAATCCCAATTATGATGTCAAGTGGTATAGGTATTGGTGTTATTTTTATTTCGTTAGCAGATGGGTTCAATACTGACTTATTCTCATACTTGTTCGGAAGTGTCAGTGCAGTTAGTCGAGTGGATTTAACTACGATTGCTGTTATTACTTGTTTAGTGTTTGCTGTTGTTTTCTTGTTTTATAAAGAGTTGTTTGTTCTGTCCTTTGATGAAGAACACGCAGAAGTCGCAGGAATTAGTAGTAGATGGATTCATTTTATTTTTATGCTTCTCGTTGCTTTAGTAATAGCAGCCTCCATGAGAATTGTAGGGATTTTATTAGTTTCATCACTTATGACCTTACCTGTAGCGGCTAGTATTCGAATTGCAAACGGCTTTAAAGAGACGATCTCTTTATCAATCTTATTTGGAGAAATAGCTGTTATTGGCGGTTTAGTATTGGCTTATTATCTTAATTTGGCACCTGGAGGAACAATTGTTATAATATCCGTTCTCATCTTACTAATAACAGTTGGTTGGCAACACTTTAAGAAAGGAAGGTAATCCGTGAACGTTGAAGAAGCAATGAAGTTGTTGAAAGATAAAGGATACAAATGTACCGACAAACGTGAAGATATGTTAAATATTTTTGCATATAATAACAAGTACTTAACAGCAAAAGATGTTTTAGAAGGAATGAAGGACAAGTATCCTGGATTAAGCTTTGATACGATATATAGAAATGTTTCATTATTTGCTGAACTTGGAGTACTAGAAGAAACCGAACTTTCTGGTGAAAAGCATTTTCGATTTGTTTGTGATATTAAACATCACCATCATCATTTCATTTGCTTAGATTGTGGGAAAACTAAGGAAATTGAATCTTGTCCATTATCCAGTATGCCGGAAGTTTTATCAGGTTATGAAGTGACTGGCCACAAATACGAGGTGTACGGTAAGTGCCCAGAATGTCAGCCTGCGCTTAATTCGAATCACTAGTAGGAATTTCCAACTATAATTTAGTTACTTTGCTTCATACTAACTAATGCTCCCATCAAAGAAAGCGAGGGATGTATGTTGGCTATTGATGAAACTAACAAAGATGAAATAACAACAGTATCCAATTTATCAGAGGATACCGTTGCTCTTGATGAAAACATCGATGTGAACGCAACAACAAGTCAATCGCATAACCAAGCACCTACAAATGACTATTATGAGGAAACCGCTGCTGAAATTGCAGTACCGGTTCGCCCGGATGTTATGAGTAGGACTTCTGATGATAATCAAGTACAGACTGGTAGGACTATGGGTTGGTTAGCTTTGGCGCTTTCAATTATATCCTTATTTGCGTTTCCTGTTTTAATGGGGGGGGCAGGAATTGTTCTAGGATTCATTGCAAGACGTCGAGGTGCAACTTCCTTGGGAGCATGGTCAATTGGACTAGGGGCTTTGTCCCTTATCATCTCACTATTTTTATTTCCATTTGTTTAAAATGTAAAAGAAGCTTGGCAAATTTGCCAAGCTTCTTTACGGTTAATTACTGAAATTAAAAATTAACTTACACAGTTGTTGGGTTTTTTTCGTGATATTCTTTTGCTATTTTATCTATTTCTTTCTTTAATTCCTCTACCATCGTAGCTTCTGGTACTTTTCTTACAATCTCTCCATGTCTGAACAGGAGACCTTCGCCACGAGCACCAGCTATTCCGATATCAGCTTCTCGTGCCTCACCTGGTCCGTTAACAGCACAACCTAATACAGCAACTTTAATTGGCGCTTTAATATTTTGAATGTACTCTTCTACTTCATTTGCGATCTTTATTAAATCAATTTCAATTCTACCACACGTTGGACATGAAATTAATGTGGCAGCATTAGCCGCTAAACCAAATGATTTTAGCAATTCGCGGGCAACCTTCACTTCTTCTACTGGATCCGCGCTTAATGAAATACGAACTGTGTTCCCGATTCCCTTACTTAATATTGCACCTAAACCAGCGGCACTTTTTACTGTACCAGCAAACAGTGTGCCAGACTCTGTAATACCTAAGTGTAAAGGATAATCAAAAGCTTGAGCCGCTTTTTCATAAGCTTCAATAGCTAAATTAACATCTGAAGCTTTTAGCGATACGATAATATCGTGAAAATCTAAATCCTCAAGAATCTTAATATGATGCAATGCACTTTCGACCATTCCATCAGCAGTAGGATAGCCATACTTCTCTAGAATACGTTTTTCAAGAGATCCTGCATTTACACCTATACGGATAGGAATGCCTTTTGCTTTTGCTGCATTTACAACAGCTTCCACTTTTTCTTTTCGTCCAATATTACCAGGATTAATTCTTATTTTATCAATCCCACCCTCAATAGCTTTTAATGCCAGCTTATAATCGAAATGAATATCAGCTACGAGCGGGATATTAATCCGTTTTTTGATTTCCGGGATAGCATTAGCAGCTCTCTCATCCGGACAAGCGATACGAACAACCTGGCAGCCAGCTTCCTCTAGACGTTTTATTTCAGCAACAGTTGCTTCAACATCATGTGTTTTTGTTGTGGTCATACTTTGAATAACAACTTGATCATTTCCGCCAATTGTTAATGGACCAACCTTAACAGGACGGGTTTTTGTACGGTGTATTAGTTCACCCACGCGTATATCGCTCCTTTTGAAGAAATTGGCCATTAGCCAGTAATACTATTTCATTTTACAGTGCTTAGGCGAGGTTGACAAGATTTCAGTATGTCAATATAAGTGTAACACTATTTTTCTTATATTTATTGATATAACGGGAAGTAATATGTTTTATTAGTTTGGATGTTGTTAGCTTGTACACCTGGATTTAGATTTTCAAAATCTTCGATAACTTGTTGAATACTAATAGGAAGTTGTTCATCATGTAATCTTTCAACGATTGTTAGCACAGTATCTCCACTTTGAACATGCACGGCTTTATAAGTGTTATCAGTATTTGAGGCATCAATATCCATACCTTGATCATCCCTCATTTCAGATGTTTGTGGTGGTGAATTTGTGGTAAGAAGAGGTGTCAAAGGAATTGTTCCTTTTGAAAGATCAACATAAATTACCCATGCCAAAAAGAGAGAAATGAGAACAAATAGTAGCTTTTTCATATAGCAACCCTCTCAAAAAAAGATTAATTACTAGATTATATGTAGCAATTCTATTAAATAGTCTTTTTTCTCATCGCTTTGTTATTTGAATGTTGAGTTTAAAAGAGTTCCATAGATTTTCGAGGCGAAAAATGAGACTTCTAGGAAATGCCTAATTTATTTCCTACGTCGAGGGTAGGTTTGGTGGGAAATTAACGTCCTGCGAGTACAGGGGGAAGAGTGCTCCATAACTGGAGGCTGCTACGGCACCTAATGTGGCAACCGCTAAGTATAAAAGAAAAACTAAACAAAAAAAATTATCACAACTAAAAGAAACAACATGTGAAACTCTTAACAAATAATTATCTTAGAATTTACAACACGTTAATATTATACTGTCATAATTTAGTTGGATAATTATGATTGGGGGCTCTTAACAGATGAAGAAAATTAAGCCTATTATTAAAAAAGAGAAACAGAATAAGAAAATCGTGAAAAGACAGCGTTCAAAAGGTTTTAGCTTGCGAGCGAGGCTATTAGTGCTAACGATTCTTTTGCTTATTATCTCAACGAATGCTGTAGGATTCACATCTTACACTAAAGCACAAGAGACTGTAACGAGCATGATTGAAAATAGATTATCACGTGAAGCTACATATATGTCATATATTGCAGAAAACTTAAAATTTGTGTATGTCAGTGATGAAGATTATTTTATGCAACAGCTTGAAATGAATGTTCAGAATCAAGCAAAACAACTTGAAAATGAAGGTATTGATGTCGGATTTTACTATATAGTTGATAACAGTGCAAAGCCATTTAAAGTAAGTCGAAACAATGCGCTAACTCTCTCGGATGAGCTAATTAATAAAATTGTTGAAAATAGTGGAACTGTTTTTCATCATAAAATAGGAAAGAAGGATTATACTATTTCTAGCTTAGCCATGAATGAAATAAATGGTATATATGTACAAGTAGTAACAACTTCCTCTTATATGAAGCCTATTACGGAAATAGCTAAGGTCATACTTTATGTGATAGTTATAAGTATAGGACTTTCAGCAGCACTTATTATTTTATTTGTAAATGGATTAACGAAGCCACTTTATGCATTACAAAATAAAATGCGTGAAATGCGTCAAGGAAATCTAAGTAGTACTATTAATCCTATTAAAACGAAAGTACCGGAAATTGTATCATTACATAAGAGTTTTACAGAAATGAGTGAGCAAATGAAGGCGCTTCTTCATGAGATTCACGATACTACCGATGAATTGGATGCTACTGGTAGGAAGTTATCGGAAGCTTCAGAGCTATCTGTAGGCTCAAGTCATCAACTTGTTGAAGCAATTCAAGTGGTGAAGAAAGGTGCTGAACAAACTGCTCATAGCTCCGAGAGTAGTACAAATAGCTACCACTTAATGAAGCAGAAGATAGAGCTTTTATTCGCTAATGTTGAAGATATGTCAAACAGTAGCTTTGAAATGAATACATCTGCCAAGCTGGGTGAGAAAAGTATTACTGCTTTAATAAACACGATAAAGTCGTTTGAAGAAGATTTTGCCCATATGACTAAAACAATACAAGCAGTAAAAGATGATGCTAGTAAAATTACTCAAGTTATTGGAATTATTAATGGAATTGCAGATCAAACAAAGCTACTTGCATTAAATGCAGCGATTGAAGCAGCAAGAGCTGGTGAGTCAGGAAAAGGATTTGCTGTTGTTGCTAACGAAGTAAGACAGCTAGCGGAACAATCTAGTTCGTCGACAGCAACAATTTCCCAATCTATAGAATCAATGGAGGCTATCACGAAGAGAGCTGCGAGTGAGTTTGAACACATGCTTACTAAAATAAATAATAATTTACATCAAGCAAGTGAATCAAAAAGCTCTTTCGATCATTTAATGAACGAAATCCTACAAGTAAATGAAAAACAGAAAGTGATGGAAGCAGAATTGAAAAGTTTACAAGCGGAGTTACCTTCCATTGAGTCATCAACAATAAGATTTACATCAATAGCACAGGAAACTCTAGCAAGTGCAGAACAAATGCTAGCAACTAGCGAACAAC
Organism: Bacillus sp. HMF5848; assembly: GCF_003944835.1. GTDB lineage: Bacteria > Bacillota > Bacilli > Bacillales > HMF5848 > HMF5848. Next base: position 2,868,587 of record NZ_RWIV01000001.1, on the reverse strand, counting down.
AAATACATAACATGGAACAAACGCATGAGATTGGTAATCAACTTAGTTCACTTTCTCAATCGTTAACAAAGCTTACAAAGAGATTTACATTGTCTTAATAGACAAAACAAAAAAGAGCATGATGACATGCTCTTTTTTAAACATATATTAAGCTTTTTGAGAAGCAGGTATTTCTTTTAAAGATAAGTACAATACAATAAAAGAAGAAACCCAGTAAATCATAATGCCAAATGGTACGAATACTTGCAGGCTGTGCATAATAGTGAAGAATATAGTTGGAATTGTTATGCTATATGCAGATAAGACCCATAAGTGTTTGTATTTTAGATTTCGTTTTAAGCTGTTCTTTAACGAAACACCAAAGAAAGCTAGTAATGACACTTCTACAAATTTTACAAAACTTAAAAATAGGAACAAAAGTATTACCATGAAAGGCACAAGAACAATTGTTAAACTACTCAAGGTTGCAACAAAGCTGGTGATATCTTGTTTATCAAACTCACGTAAATTAAAAGTTGCATATGGATATGTTTGCACTTGAGTATTAGCGACTAAAATAAATTCTTCTTTTAGAAGAGCAATTGCATTTTTATAGTCTGCCACATCTCTTTCTACTAATGTGCCAGTTGGGTCAAAAATAAATGTACTCGTGCCTTGTCTCCATATTATTGGCTCTTTTGCTTCCGATTCGAGTTCTCCATTACGAATTTCAAAGTCAGGTAATTTTTCCTGAAGAAATTGATTAGCAAGATTAATACCTGTTGTGAAATCTGTAGCTAATCTTATATTGGCAGGTAAAGAGAAGATTAGTGATAAAATAAAGACATACAGTATTGTTTTGCCAATCCCTTGGAAACGAAAGGTAGCTATATCTTTTGGAGAATAAAGACTTCTAAATATCTGTTTGAAAATGTTCATTTTGTTTAGCACACCTCTTACATTCTGTTTTTTCAATTATGTACCACAATTCATTGTAATAGCAGTGCAGAAATTAAACAAGTTAAAACAAAACTATAAGCTTTTAAAAAAATGATTTTTTAGAACTTGTAAAATAATACTAAATTAAGGTGGGTTTAAAATATGGATGTTTTGTTCTGGATTTTAATAATTGCGCTATTTTTTGTGTCTTACATCGGACTTGTTTACCCAATTTTACCTAGCGTATTATTCATAGCGGCGGGATACGTAGTGTATGGTTTGGCTTTTTCATTTGCAGAGTTTTCTATTCTGTTTTGGAGCCTGCAAATAATGTTTGTAGTTATACTGTTTGTTGCTGATTACGCTACTAATTTGATCGGTATTCAAAAATATGGAGGGAGTAAAGCAGCAGTTTGGGGTAGTACTATTGGTTTATTAATTGGTCCGTTTGTTATTCCTGTAGCAGGTATTTTAATTGGTCCGTTCATAGGAGCTGTTTTACCTGAGGTTATATGGCATAAAAAAAGCTTTCGTGAAGCTTTTACAGTAGGGTTTGGCACACTTCTTGGCTTTTTTAGCAGTATCGTAGTGAAAGGTTTCATTCAAACATTTATGATAGTTTATTTCTTGGTGCAGGTGTTGTAAGAAGTCGTAAAATATTCTTAGTGCTTATTTTTTGATATCACATGAATGTTTTGGTAATCTGTATATGAAGCAACTAAAGCAACAGAATTGTTATTTTAGTTGGTATAAATAAAATACATACAACAATTAAGGAGGATTTTTTTCATGGGATTTGAATTACCACAATTACCTTACGCGTATGATGCACTTGAGCCTCATTTTGACAAAGAAACAATGAACATTCACCACACGAAGCACCATAATGCTTATGTTACAAATTTAAATGCTGCTCTAGAAGGACAAGATGAGCTTTTAGCTAAAAGTATTGAGGACCTAATGGCTAACCTTGATGCGGTGCCAGAAGAGAAGCGAACGGCTGTTAGAAATAACGGTGGTGGTCATGCTAACCACAGCTTATTTTGGACAATTCTTTCACCAAACGGTGGAGGAGAACCAACTGGTGATTTAGCTGCTGCAATTAACAATAAGTTTGGTGGCTATGACAAATTTAAAGAAGAATTTGCAAAAGCGGGTGCTACTCGTTTTGGATCTGGTTGGGCTTGGTTAGTTGTTAATAACGGTGAGCTTGAAGTGATGAGTACTCCAAACCAAGATACACCTTTAATGGAAGGTAAAACTCCTATTTTAGGTCTAGATGTATGGGAGCATGCTTACTACTTAAAGTATCAAAATCGTCGCCCAGATTACATTCAAGCTTTCTTCAATGTAATTAACTGGGAAGAAGTAACTAAATTATATAACGCAGCAAAATAATATAATATGGAGCTACATATAAGTTAATTCTTATATGTAGCTTCTTTTTTATTATGATATGTTTTCGAATTCCGTATAACGAAACAATTTCTAAGGTAAACTACCCTTTAGAACAAAGGGGAGTTTTTAATATGAAATTACTTAGCAAGTTGTTTGGGGACGTTGAGATAAATAGAGATTTAATACTCCTTTTGGTAATAGGAGGCATGTATTCATTAAGTATTGCTTTATCGAATACGTTTGTGAATGTTTATTTGTGGAAGCAATCGGGTGATTTTATTGATCTTGGTGTATACAATCTTTCTATTGTAATTGCACAGCCTTTAACATTTATACTTGCCGGAAGATGGGCTAAGAAGATTGACCGAGTCATTGTTCTGCGGTTAGGTGTATCTTTCTTAGCTGTTTTTTTTCTATCGGTTTTATTTATTGGGGAAAATGCTTCGGATTTAATCGTCGTTCTTGGGGGCTTATTGGGAATTGGATATGGATTTTATTGGTTAGCATTTAATGTGCTAACGTTTGAAATTACCGAACCAGAAACAAGAGACTTCTTTAATGGCTTTTTAGGAGTATTAACATCTCTGGCAGGTATGATAGGACCTATCACAGCTGGGATAATCATTTCCTCATTTGAAAAGTTCACGGGTTATACGATTATATTTGCTGTATCACTAGGCTTATTTGCAGGAGCAGTGGTGTTGAGCTTTTTTATACGACGTCGACAAGCCGAGGGACATTATTGGCTAACAAGAGTTTGGAAGGAACGAAAACGAAACTTTAATTGGAAGATGATTACAACCGCACATTTTTTTCAAGGACTTAGAGAGGGTACATTCATTTTTATGATCACAGTCATTGTTTTCATTACAACGAACAGTGAGCTAGCATTAGGGAAGTTTGGACTAGTCAATTCTTCAACAGCCTTTGTTACGTACTTTTTGGCGGCAAAGCTTATTAAGAAGGATTTTCGAAAAACATCCATTCTTATAGGTGGTATCTTGTTATATGCAGCTATTTACATAATTTTATTTGACACAACGTATACAAAAATTTTGTTGTATGCATTTGTAATAGCTATTGGGTATCCACTGCTATTAGTTCCTTATGCATCATTGACATACGATGTAATAGGAAAAGCATGGAATGCTGCACGTATGAGAATTGAATATATAGTGATTAAAGAGTTATTCTTAAATGCAGGTCGAGCGTTTTCCATATTATTATTTCTAGCAACGGTGTATTTTTTTAATGATGATCAAGCGATTATATACTTATTAATGGTAATTGGAGCTGGGCATGCAGTTATATATCTATTTATTAGAAAAATCGAATTTGAAAAAAGCGTGACGAATGAAAGTTGTGAGCATGCACTCGAAGAACATAAAAGAAATGAATGTGAAGGAGGCTCTTAAGAGGGGCCTTTTTTCTTGTTAAAGTGTTTTTAACTTTTATTGAGTCTATACAGCAATTAACAGTAGATTTTTTCGAGTTGCTAATCGTTCATAAGCTAATATTGAGCAACTATAAACAGTGATTTTCAAAATTTATTGTGAGTTTTGTAGCTAGTCATGTTAGTCGCGTTCATATACAATATAGTAAGAAATGTATAGAAAGATGTGGTGTTATGCAAAAAAAAGAAGAAAAGAAAAAACGTAAAACGCAATTACCATTTCGGTTAAATATATTGTTTTTTGCAGTTTTTTTACTATTTTCAGTCCTTATTGTTCGGTTAGGTGTGGTGCAAATTGTATATGGAGAAACGTATAAAAGAGAATTAGAGCGTACCGAAAATATACCAGTCGCGACACCTGTACCAAGAGGAAAAATCTTCGATAGAGATGGAACACTAATTGTTGACAATATGCCAGTTAAGGCAATTACGTATACGAGACTCCAAGGAACATCTTCAACCGAAAGGTTAGAAATTGCAAAAACCCTCGCTACTATGATTGAGCAAAAGACAGATAAAATTACAGAGCGAGATATGAAGGATTTTTGGATCTTAAATTATCCAGAACTTGCTGAAGATAAAGTTACTGAAGAAGAGTGGAAGGCATTTGAAGCTGAAGAGCTTACAGATGAAGATGTTTATCGAATAAAGCTAGATAGAATAACTACCAAAGATTTAAGTATGCTTACAGATGCTGATCTCGAAATACTTGCCATTAAGCGAGAACTTGATTCAGCATACACTTTAACACCTAAAATTGTTAAAAACGAAGCTGTTTCTGAGCGGGAAACAGCAATTATTAGTGAGAATCTTGCTATATTACCGGGCGTGGAGCCGACAACAGATTGGAAAAGGCATAATATTTTTGAGCCAACACTTAACTCTATATTAGGGAAAGTGTCATCAACAGATGAAGGTGTTCCACGTGATAAATTAGATTATTATATCTCACGAGACTACAGTCTGAATGACAGAGTTGGTCTTAGTTATATTGAAAAACAATACGAAGATGTTCTTCGGGGACAAAAGGAAAAAATTAAAAATATAACCGATAAAGCAGGAAACCTTATAGAAGCAATTACTGTAGCAGAAGGACAGAGGGGAATGGATTTACGTTTGTCCATTGATATGGAACTTCAGCTTGCCGTAGAGAAAATAATTGCAGATGAATTAATGGAAGGGCGAAAAAATGAAGCTACTGAGTTTCTAGATAGAGCGTATGTAGTGATGATGAATCCAAACACTGGTGAGGTACTCGCGATAGCTGGAAAAAGATTTGATCGCGACTCAGAAACGAAAGAAATTGTTCTTGAGGAAGGACAACCGCAGCTTCTTGATGATGCTTTAGGAACATTAACGTTAGCATATCCGGTAGGGTCCGCTATTAAAGGTGCAACGATTTTAACAGGATATGATACAGGTGTTATTCAGCCAGGAACAATATTGTTAGATACACCGATATCCATACAAGGCACACCTATAAAGAAATCTTACAGAAATATGGGGCGTATTGATGATTTGACGGCTCTTAAGCGATCAAGTAACGTTTATATGTTTCGTATTGCCATGGGGATCGGGAAAGCAAATTATCGCTTCGGTGAACCTATGCCATTTGACGAGAATGCCTTTAGTGTCATGCGTAATTACTTTAATCAGTTTGGATTAGGGATAAAGACTGGTATTGATTTACCAAACGAAGCAACAGGAGTTGTAGGACGTAATATTACGTATCCAGGTCTTTTACTTGACTTTGCTATTGGTCAATATGACACATACACGCCGTTACAGCTAGTGCAATATGTGTCAACTATTGCTAATGGTGGCTACCGCATCCAGCCGCGAATTGTCAAAAGCATTCACGAGCCTGTTATAAACGAAAATAGATTAGGACCAGTTGTAACTGAGTTTCAACCTAATGTTTTAAATAAATTAGATATTGAAACATCATATATTGAACGTGTTAAGGAAGGATTCCGACAAGTAATGCAAGAGCCAATGGGAACTGCAACGTATTATTTCAGTGATGCGCCGTATAAACCAGCTGGAAAAACAGGGACTGCCCAAACAACATATGATGGACCTACTGCTTCTAAATACGATGAGTTGCAGAAAGTTTTAACAACTACACTTGTAGGTTATGCGCCTTATGATAATCCTGAAATAGCTTTTTCAGTAGTCGTACCGTGGTCCAATGACAAATACCCAATCAGTAAAAATATTGGACGTAAAATATTAGACACGTATTTTAACTTGAAATTAGGAAATCAAGATGCTGCTGACTCAAATATTGAACAGGAGCAGCAGGAGGTAAATGAAAATCAGTAACAAAAAGAATAATATTCATTTATTTAAACACTATATACTGTATAGTGTTTTTTTTTCGGCAAAAAGTAACAAACAACTACGCATATTTACAAAAGCTTAACATTCGTTTAAAACTGTATTAATCTTAAGCGAGTAATATAGCCATTGTAGGACAAAACATTGTCCATAACAAAAACGAAAACTCTTAGGGGGAACCAACAAATGAAGAAATGGCGTTTACTTATGTTAACCGCGATGTTAACAGTACTACTAGGATTTGTAGCAGCTTGCGGTAACACAGAAGAAGCACCTGCAGAAGACACTAGCAATGCAGATACTCAAACAGAGCAACCAGCTGAAGCTGCTTTAGAAGGTGAAGTTGTAATTGACGGTTCTGGAACAGTTTACCCATTTATGGCTTTGATGGCAGAAAACTACATGAATGAAAGAGATGGCGTAGATGTTTCTGTAAGTCGTGCTGGTACATCTGCTGGTTTCAAGAAATTCTTAGTTGAAGATTGGAAAGAAAACGGTACTGATTTCAATGATGCATCTCGTCACATTAAAGATAAAGAAAAAGAACTTGCTACTCAATATGGAATCGAATTTAAAGAATTCCAAGTAGCTCTTGATGGTTTAACTTTCGTAATCAACCCTGCGAACGATTGGGCTAAAGAAATGACTCAAGAAGAAGTAGTTAGTATTTTCCTTGCAGAGTCTGGAGTAAAGAAATGGTCTGATATTCGTCCAGAATGGCCAGATGCTGAAATTAAATCAATGGGTCCAAACGAAAACCACGGTACAAACGAATTCATGTTCGAAACTATCATGGATGAAAAAGATTTCACTGAAGGAGTCAACTTACAACAAGAATACTCAATCTTAGTTGATCTAGTATCTAAAGACGAGAATGCTATCGCGTTCTTCGGGTATGGGTACTATGACAATAACAAAGACAAAATCCAAGCTGTATCTGTAGACTTCGGTAATGGTCCAGTTACTCCAAGCTTAGACACTATCGGTCTTAGTGATGATGCTGGTTATAAGCCATTCACTCGTCCAGTATTCACATACTTAAACGTAGGTTTAGCTAAAGAAAAGCCACAAGTTTTAGATTATGCTATCTACGCTATGGAAAACGCTCAAACAGTTGCTGCTGAAACTGGATTCGCTCCATTGGCAGACGCTGAAATTGAAGCTGCACTTGAATTCTTAAACGGTTTAAAGTAGTTATAACATTGTTAGTAGTAAGAAGATGAAAGGATATCTTTTCATCTTCTTACTTGTTTACTAACTTTGTTGCTAATTACTTCCATTTTTTATTTTATCCTTACATAATATATAGGGATGAAAGGGGTTTTTAACTTGGATAATAAAATAAATGTCCGTGAGATGATACAAAAGAAAAAAAGTTCATCAAATACCGCTTCAATCACGGAAAAAATCATGCCGAAATTCTTTTTAGTAATTGCTACAGTTTCAATTTTAACTACAATTGGAATTGTTGCTACTTTATTAACGGAAACAATAAACTTCTTTAGAGAAGTTTCATTTTTTGAGTTCTACACAGGGACTGAACTAAACCCAATTGGGAGAAATCAAGAGTTTGGTGTTATTCCTTTAATTACAGGAACTGTTTTATCTTCTTTAATTGCCATGACTGTTGCGATACCTTTAGGTCTGATGGCTGCTATATTCTTAAGTGAATATGCTTCTGATAAAGTACGAAAGATTTTAAAACCAATACTAGAAATATTAGCTGGAATCCCTACAATCGTTTATGGATTTTTTGCATTCACTTTTGTTACCCCATTATTACGATCATTTATTCCTGCTTTGGAACCTACTAATATCCTCAGTCCAGGAATAGTAATGGGAATTATGATAATTCCCATGGTGGCGTCACTTTCTGAGGATGCCATGAGTTCTGTACCAAACTCTATGAGAGAAGGCGCATTAGCGTTAGGTGCAACGAAGCTCGAAGTAACTTGGAAAGTAGTTATACCCGCTGCTATTTCTGGAATTATTGCTTCCTTCGTACTTGGTATTTCACGTGCAATCGGTGAAACGATGATTGTTACAATTGCGAGTGGTAGTAATAAAGACTTCACATTTGATATAACTCAATCGATGCAAACTATGACTGCATATATTGTAGAAGTTACAGGTGGAGAGGCACCAGCTGGTTCAACTATTTATTATAGCTTGTATGCAGTTGCCATGACGTTATTTGTTTTTACATTAGTTATGAATTTAATTGCTCAACATATTTCTCGTAAGTATAGGGAGGAATATTAAAGTGAAGTATATAAACATTGAACAAGTACAAAAACATATGGACTCTCGGATATTCAAGAATAATTTAGCGAAAACTATTTTCTTTCTTGCAACCTTATTTGGCTTAGTAGTGTTAGTAACTCTTATTTACCGAGTATACACACAAAGTATAGGTTGGATTGATTTTCAATTTTTATCAAGTAAACTCTCTACAAATGCAGATAAGGCTGGTATACTAGGCGCGATATTAGGAACAGTATGGCTTATGATTGTTGTTGCGCCAGTTACGATGTTTTTAGGTGTAGCAACTGCTATATACTTAGAAGAATATGCAAAGCCTGGTAAAGTAAAAACAATTATACAAACTAATATCGCAAACTTAGCAGGCGTACCATCTGTTGTATTTGGTATATTAGGTTTGACAGTGTTCGTTCGTGGAATGGACTTAGGCAATATTGTATTAGCAGGTGGATTAACAATGTCACTTCTAGTGCTGCCAATTGTTGTAGTGGCAAGCCAAGAGGCGATTAGAGCTGTACCTCAATTCCTACGTGAAGCATCGTATGGGATGGGCGCCACAAAATGGCAAACTATTAAAAATATTGTGTTACCTGCAGCGATTCCTGGCATTTTAACTGGTTTAATTCTGTCTCTTTCCAGAGCAATCGGCGAAACGGCTCCTTTAGTTGTAATTGGAATTCCTGCTTTACTAATCTCATTACCGGAAGGAATTTTTGATAAGTTTACGGTTATGCCTATGCAAATTTATTACTGGACTGTTGATGCAGCACTTGTAGATGAATACGCAAACTTAGCAGCAGCTACGATCGTAATATTATTAATTGTTTTGTTCTTAATGAATTCAATTGCAATTATTATAAGAAATAAGTTTCAGAAAAGATTTTAATTTTTTGGGGGTTTTTAAATATGGCTGTATTATCTGAAAAAGAGAAAAAGAATAACAATTTTAATCAAGCTTCAAATGATTCCAGTAAAGTTGTTTATCATACTAAAGATCTAAACCTTTGGTATGGTGATGACCTTGCATTGAAGAACATTAATTTAGAGATTTATGAAAATGAAGTTACGGCTATTATCGGACCATCTGGCTGTGGAAAATCTACTTTTATAAAAACTCTTAACAGAATGGTTGAATTAATTCCAGTAGTACGTACGTCTGGAGAAATTTTGTACCGAGGTCAAAGTATTTTGGAAAAATCTCATAAAGTTGAGGATTTGCGCACTCGTGTAGGGATGGTGTTTCAAAAGCCAAATCCGTTTCCAAAATCTATTTATGAAAATGTTGCGTATGGACCAAAAATTCATGGTATTCGTAATAAAAAAATTCTTGATGAAATCGTTGAAACTAGCTTGCGCGGTGCAGCTATTTGGGACGAAGTGAAAGACAGACTAAATGAAAATGCGTATGGTCTATCTGGTGGACAACAGCAGCGTCTGTGTATTGCACGTTGTTTAGCTATTGAGCCAGATGTAATATTAATGGATGAGCCAACAAGTGCTCTAGATCCTATTTCAACATTAAAAATAGAAGAATTAATTATCGAACTTAAGAAAAATTTCAGTATAATCATCGTTACACATAACATGCAGCAAGCTGCTCGTATTTCAGATAAAACAGCGTTTTTCTTGAACGGTGAAGTTATTGAATATACAAATACAGATAAATTATTCTCAACTCCAACAGACAAACGGACAGAAGACTATATTACAGGACGCTTCGGATAATAAGGGTTCCATACAGTATTTGTGTTTCTGCTATAAAGAAATACAAGTGCTGTAACCCTTTATGATTACTTGTTCTGTTGTTATATAAATAACTGCTTTTTAATCGTGTAAGCATGCTTACACGATTTTTGTGAAAGTAAATTGAAAAGGGAGAGATAAACATATGGTTGTTCGTGAAAAATTCCATTATGATTTAAAATCTTTACAGGAAAATATATTAGAGCTTGGAAGTTTAACCGAAATAGCGCTATCTAAGGCGATGGAAGCGTTGTTAACGAAAGATATTGAAAAAGCTTTAGAAGTAATAGAAGAAGATGCTAAAATTGATAGTTTAGAAGAATACATAAATGACTTTGCTATTCTTTTAATTGCAAAACAACAACCAGTTGCGATTGATTTAAGGCGCATTATAGTAGCTATTAAAATCTCAGCAGATATAGAGAGAATGGCAGATTTTGCTGTGAGTATTGCAAAAGCAACAGTTCGGATTGGCAATAATCCTTTTGTTGTTTCCGTTAATAAATTGGAGCAGATGTATAGCATTATGATGGAGATGTTGTCGTTATCGATAAAAGCCTTTTATGAGGAAGATGTAGTATTAGCAAAGCAAATTGCTGATATGGATGATAAAGTAGATGAACTATACGGGCAAAATATACGTGAGTTGTTAGCGTTTACGCAAGCTTCTCCCGAATCTATTGCGCAAATTACACAATTATCGTTTATTACTAGATACTTAGAGCGCGTGGCAGACTATGCTACTAATATTTCGGAGAATATATTTTATTTAGTAAAAGGCATTCACTATGATTTAAATGATTAACAAACATTTGAATAGAATTAGAAGAGAACACTATGTCAAACCACATAGTGTTCTCTTCTTTAAACGTATTGTTTATAATATAAACAAAATCTACATGTTGCTAATTATTTCAAAACATTTATCGAAATCCCACTCCGAGGCGTGCAAATACAGAACGTGTTTTAACTAGTTCCCCGTTATAATACCAGCTAATTGATCATACGTCATATTACTTGTAACAGTATATGTATTTACTTGTATTAATCTATTGTAGCCGTTGTTCACTAAAAAAGTATCAAAATCTTTAGCATTTTTTATGATGCCGTTTTTCTGTAAGGTATTAGCCACTGCTGTACTTGTCATACCTTGATTAATAGTCAAAACATAAGTTATTGGTTCGGGGCTAGCTTCATCTTGTTTTGGTTTTGGTGTATTGTTAGAGGTTGTATTATCATCTACAACCTCTTCGCTTTGAGGTTTAGCTTCGTTTTGACCTGACTGTAGTTGTTCTTTTAATGAAAGTAGCTCATTTGATGCTTCTTTAAGCTTAACATACTCGCTCTCAGATACCTTTACATAATTGTTTGCTTCCAAGAAAGTATCAACTGTTTCTGCATCTATAATGGGCTCTTCTAATGGTTTTTCTTCACTTATAATATAAACACCGCCAAGTACTAACGTGGCAAAAATAAGGCCTCCTGCGAAAGCCTGCAGGGTAGGTTTGTTCATCGCGTATCACCCCAGGACTGAAGCATAAGACGTACTTCTTCCGTTCCTAGTGAGGTTAGCTTTGCGATTTGATCATATTTATACCCTTGTTTATGCAAATGAAGAACTCTTTGAAGATCTGTGTGTGCAGTATTTTGCTGCAAGTGCTTGTTGTCTTCATTGCTTTGATAATTAATTTTAAAGTCATCATCACGATAATTAGTCGTATAGTCTTCGTCGCCTAGTATTTCTTCTTCTAGTACCTTCATTTTCTTTTTTAATTTATATACTTCTTGAAATGTACTTAGTGACACTTGCTCGATTTGACTTTCTAGCTCATTGTATTTATTTCGGGTAAAGAATGAGAGTATTAGTAATAAAATAGCTAAGGACAAAAGTGCAATCATAGTTATGTACAAAAACACAACACCTCATTTCAGAAAAACTTACATATCTATATAGTAAATCATATCAAAATAATTTAAAGTATGTTATCAATAATTTTTCACATCTTTATAAGAGCACATTCCCCATTCTTTCAACATTATTATAGGTAAAGCTTTGGGGGTATTGTATAACGTCATATGGTTGTTATATTCTAAAAATATTTTTATACACACAAAAAAAGAAGCAGTAGACATATGCCTACTACTTACTTTGTTTCGCGGTGAACTGTTACTTTTTTTAATCTTGGACAATACTTTTTAAGCTCTAAGCGATCTGGGTTGTTACGCTTGTTTTTAGTTGTGATATAATTGCGATCGCCGCTTTCTGTGCAAGCTAACGTTATATTTACACGCATGTTTTGTTCCCTCCAAATCAATGTATACTTTACAGACTTAAATATCATATCATTTCTTGTATCAAATATCTAGTGATTTTTGCAGATTCTCTTTTGCATTTTATTTAATGCGAAGATGATGACATTTTTGATACAATTCAGATTAGGGGGTAGTTATGAACAAGGGTGAAATAAGAAAACAGATGAAACAGGAATTATCACAGTTGTCCGAGGCTAAAAGAGAAGAAATGAGTAAATCAATCTATAACAAGCTTTTCAGTTCAAGTTTATGGCGTGAAGCTGATACAATTGGCATTACGATAGCAATGCCTTTTGAAATTAATACTAAGCCCATTATTAAAAAAGCATGGGATGAGCAGAAACAAGTTCTCGTCCCAAAATGTATACCAAGTAAAAGGATACTTGACTACTATGAGTTAACTGATTTTAATCAGCTTGAAACCGTCTATTATAATTTACAAGAGCCTAATGTACATAAAGCTAAGAAGAACTCAGCGGATGCTTGTTCTTTATTATTTGTCCCCGGTTTGGCATTCAATATAGAAGGATATCGTATTGGTTTTGGAGGCGGCTATTTTGATCGTTTACTTGCATCTTACAAGGGAGGACCAACAATAGCATTGGCATACAAATTACAAATTATATCGAATATCCCACATAGTAGTTTTGATATGCGAGTTAACCATATTTTAACGGAGGATTCTAACATAATGTCATGCAAATAGAATTGATTATTAGCCTTGCTATTGTTGTATTTTCGGTGTTGGGATGGAAAGAGAAGCTGTTATCTTTGTCTGGCGTTTTAGGTGCTAGCATTGTGGGTATAACAATTTACATGAGTTTTTCGCTTGAAGGATTAATATTATTAGGTTTGTTTTTTGCAACTTCTAGTTTTTGGAGTGTGTATAAAAAACGGCAAAAATCCTTCTTAAAGGATAAGCTAGAAAAAGGGGAGCAACGTGATATTTATCAAGTGTTTGCCAATGGAGGCATTGCTTCAATCTTAGCTATCGTATATTTCTTTTATCCTTCACAAGCTATATTAATTTCGTTTATAACATCATTAGCTGCTGCAAATGCTGATACGTGGGCTTCTGAGATTGGTACACTAAGTAGAGCGAATCCCATTCTATTACATAATGGTAAACGAGTTGCGAAAGGTACAAGCGGTGCTGTCTCGCCATTAGGTACGTTCGCTTCTTATATCGGAGCTCTGGTTATTGCATTAGGTGGCGCAATACTTTGGTACGGTCAACTTTCACTATTCCAAGTTATAACTATAACCACAATTGGTTTCTGGGGGAGTATTATTGATACAATTTTAGGGGCTACTATTCAAGTGCGTTACAAATGTTCTATCTGTTCCATTCAAACGGAACGAAAATATCATTGCGAGCAGTTAACAATCAAAACAGGTGGATTTGTCTCTGTAAATAATGATGCTGTTAATCTTCTTTCTAATGGTATTGCATGTATTACTGTATTAATTTTTATTTATATTCAATAATATAAAGAGGAAGTAACAAAGGAGGATATTACGATGCGTGGAATAAATAGAGTAGTATTAATTGGAACAGGTTTTGTTGGATCTAGTTACGCTTTTGCTTTATTAAATCAAGGTGTTACTGAGGAACTAGTGCTTATTGATTTAAATCAGGAAAAAGCAGAAGGGGATGCGATGGACTTAAACCACGGGATTGCCTTTGCTCCTTCACCGACAAAAGTATGGTTTGGTGATTATAGCGATTGCGAAAATGCTGATATTGTTGTTATTACAGCCGGTGCCAATCAAAAGCCAGGTGAAACTAGACTAGATTTAGTAGAAAAGAACACAAAAATATTTAAAGGTATCGTTGATCAAGTTATGTCAAATGGGTTTAATGGTATATTCTTAGTGGCTACCAACCCTGTTGATATACTTTCATATGCTGTATGGAAATTTTCAGGTTTACCAAAAGAGCGCGTTATAGGTTCCGGTACTATTTTGGATACTGCTCGTTTCCGCTATTTACTTGGTGATCATTTTAATGTTGATGCAAGAAATGTTCATGCCTATATCATTGGTGAGCATGGAGATACAGAACTTCCTGTTTGGAGCCACGCTGATATAGGAGGAAGACCTATTTTAAAAATAGTGGAAACGAGTGACAAGCATACAAAAGAGGATTTAGAGGATATCTTTGTTAATGTACGTGATGCCGCCTATAAAATTATAAATGCTAAAGGTGCTACGTATTATGGAATTGCTATGGGACTTGTTCGAGTGACAAAAGCAATATTACAAAATGAGAATTCAGTTCTAACAGTTTCGTGCTTGTTAGATGGTGAATTTGGCCATAAAGATGTCTATATTGGCGTACCTGCTGTCGTAAATCGACATGGCATTCGTGAAATTGTGGAATTAGACTTAAATGATCAAGAAAAACAGCAATTTGAACACTCAGTAGATGTTTTAAAAAAGACAATGAAACCTGTATCGACTTTACAGTAATATGGAAGCGTAATAAGCTGCAACTTGCAGCTTTTTTTCTTGTATTAAAGGATAAAATAAAACAGGAACTCACACAGTAAATAAAAAGGAGGGTATTATTCCATGTTACGACTTATAAATCTAATTGTAATTAGCGTGAGTGTTTGGACACTTTATAAACGAAGGTACTATGTGGCAAACCAGATTTTGAGTGTTCCCTTTTTAAGACAAATGGCAGTAAAATACGCAATGAAAATCCCTTTTATTCGAAAAAACATACTACAAGTAGTGTTTAAATAAAGAAATGTGCTGGTAGCAAACAACGAACCCGACATGCTTACAGTTTTTTAGTATAATTAAGGTGACTTGGATGTGATACCAGTCTAGTATGAGAGGACGTACCTATATTATGTGAAATGTAATAACGTCCGCTTAGATGCACTTAAGGGAGAGGGGATTGAATTGTTTGCTTATCAAGCTTTTTGGGAGCTTGCTCATCAATTGGTTGTACAAAACAACTATAGAATTATTCAAATATCAGAAGATCAAAGAGAACTATGGTTAGAGAACCGTTCAGATAAAAATGTGCAAGTTGTGCGTTTACTTCAATATGATTTAGATTGGGCAAATTGGATGGCTAGGGATATTGAAGATATTATACGTAAAATGGATCGTGTAAGGAAACATATAACGAGAAGAAAGATAACGGTAGCTAATGTATATGTCTCAACGTATCCACCTGTTGATGACTGGGAGCATCTTATTGAGAAATCTCAATCTTATGGACCCAATGAACAAGTTAAGATGCAATCCTTTGTGTTAGATGAACAAAATTCTTCGCTAAGCAGTTTATCTCACTATTTCGATAAAAGCATCACCTTGCAGTTTGATAGGCAGGGTGACTTAACGGAAGGTGACCGATACAAGTATGCCACATTAAAAGTTGCTGCAGATAATGCTAAGTTTGAAAAAAAAGTGTTTCAACAATCGAAGAGACCTTTTTTTACATTCTTCTTTATTATTTTGCAAGTCTTAATGTTTCTTGTGGTTGAATGGTATGGAAGTAGTACAGATGTAGCTACGCTCATATCATTTGGTGCTAAATACAACCCTTTTATTCTAGCAGGTGAATGGTGGCGTTTCTTTACACCAATTATTCTCCATATTACATTTTTGCATTTGTTTATGAATACGTTAGCTTTGTTTTATTTAGGTATTGCTGTAGAAAAGTTGTATGGAAACGGTCGGTTTCTATTCATATATTTACTAGCTGGCTTTACTGGGTCGGTAGCAAGCTTTTTGTTTAGTCCGGTTGTCTCAGCGGGTGCGTCTGGTGCTATATACGGTTTATTCGGTGCTCTACTTTATTTTGGTGTTGTCTACCCTTCTTTATTTTTCCGAACAATGGGACTGAATTTGTTTTTTATTCTAGGAATAAATCTAGTTTTTGG
The DNA here is from genome assembly GCF_003944835.1 of Bacillus sp. HMF5848. Lineage (GTDB taxonomy): Bacteria > Bacillota > Bacilli > Bacillales > HMF5848 > HMF5848. Next base: position 2,852,258 of record NZ_RWIV01000001.1, on the reverse strand, counting down.
TTTAGTTGTACCTGTAGTAGACAATGCAGGTCACCTTGGCGGTTTAGTTGGTGGTTTTTTAGCAAGTGCGATTGTTTCGTTACCAAAAAAATCCTATAAAGCTAGACAAGTAACTGCTTTTCTTATGACAATAGCTCTTATCAGTGGAAGCATATGGTATGGCTTTACTAATAAACAAGCAAGCGATTGGCGTGAGGTTGCTCAAATAGCACAGGAATATGCTAATAACCGGCAGTATGAGCAGGCCCATAAAATAATAAATGCTCAAATGCCTCTTAGTGCCAGTGATGATCGTTTATTTATGATGAGAGGAGTCGTATTTATCCAGGAAGGACAATATGACTCTGCGATAATCGCACTTCAAAAAGCAATAGAACTTAATAATACAATGCATGAGGTTTACTTTTATTTGGCTCAGTTGTATGCGGAGAAGAATGAATTAAATAAGGCCATTGAATATGTTGAAACAGCCATCACTCTTGACCCGAAAAATACTGACTATAAAGAGCTTCTAGAAAGGATCAAAGAGTATATGAGAGGTAGCTAGTTAATATGTTGAATAAGTTGAGCAGGCTGTCCGTCTATTGTTTCTGTTAATACAAATAAATGTGTAAAATCTTTACTTACTAATATGAGAGGCATTGTACTACCGATAGGATCGACTGTTTTACCGTTGGTTAGTGTAATGCCTAGGACATATTGTTTATATAAACCTTCCCAAAGCTGCCCCAATATCTTATTTGTCTTTGCTTGACTTAAATTAAATAATGGTTTGTTGTTATAATTAGTCAAGTTATATAGAGGAATTAAATGATAGGAATTAATCGGTATTTGATAATAATCCACTAACCTTTTCCAACTATACTTCAACTGTTGCAGCGTTGCATGGTCAAGAACTTGTTTCCATTCTATTTCCTCATTCGATTTAGCCACTCGGAAAGAGTAAAGTGCACTGAACGGCGAGTCTATTACATAAAGTTCATCTCTAGTCATTGTCTGTGCACTGAAAATTTGTTCAGCTCCTTTGTGTATCTCACCGTAATGGAACGTAATGCTTTGATAATGTGAACTGTCCTCTCCGACAACTTTTTCATGCTGAGTAAGATTGCTTATATTTTCATCCCACTCTGATTGAATCCCTTTTAGTTGACCATTTGAATACAATAATGAAACATCTTGACGTAAATATACAGGTGTTTCTAGAGAAGACGTTATTCCCCATTCAACGATATATTCGTTGTCATCCTTCTTATCCAGTAATGTTAAAGTTGTTGATGCTTCTTTAAACTTTGTGTCTTTATCAATTGGGAAAAAAATAATACTTTCACGAGCAGTTTCTGTTTTTGTTTCCAAAAATAGCCACAGAGCAGTTAAGCTGGCTGCTAAAATGACTATATAAATCGTAATACGTTTCAAGCTATTCACCTCATTAGGACAACCTTTACTTTATATGTATGAGCGAAGGCATTAGGATATAACCACTCAAAAGTTATTGATAATAACCTTCAATATGCAAGGTATGTTTTACCAATTATATGTCTATGCTGAAGGATGCGGAAAAAATAGGTGTATAGACCAAGATTTTAAAAAATCTGTGCACTTAATGTAACCGTATGAATCTGCAAAATCAGATGTAAATGCCTTAGGTTTTACATAGATTTTAAAACTAAGCTAGAGGTTGGTGGAACGTATGGGAAATGAGACGAAAAAAGCCGTTTCCACAAAGCTTCAAGAAAACGTTACCTTTTTAAAAGAAGAATTAGCAGTGGAAAAAAGCTTTGATGTAATTCAACTTGATGTAAACTATGCGGAACGAGATATGTCATTGTTTCTAATAGACGGGTTTGCTAAGGACGATATTTTACATTATTTAATGAAGTTATTAGCAGATTTAAAACCAGAGCAGCTGGAAGGAGACACGCTGGAGAAATTATTAAAGCGATATATCCCGTATATTGAAGTTGAAAAGCAGAATGATTTAACAAAAGTTGTTGATTCAGTTTTGGCTGGACCTACTGCACTAGTAGTGGATGGCGTTGATTATGTCATAATTATTGATGCGCGTACTTACCCTGTTCGCGGACCACAGGAGCCTGATACAGAGCGGGTAGTTCGAGGAGCGCGTGATGGCTATGTAGAAACGATTGTGTTCAACACAGCACTTACTAGACGACGTATACGTGATAAATCACTACGGATGGAATATATGCAGGTTGGTCGGCGTTCAAAATCAGATATTGTTGTCTGTTATTTAGAGGATATAGCAGATTCTAAGCATGTGGAGGATGTGAAGAAGTCAATTTCTCAAATAGACACTGATGGATTGCCGATGGGCGAAAAAACTGTGGAAGAATTTATTACGGGGCGCCATTGGAATCCTTATCCAATTGTTAGATATACTGAGAGACCAGACACAGCAGCAGCTCATTTATATGAGGGACACGTCATTATTATAGTAGATGGGTCGCCTAGTGTGCTAATAACTCCTACGACCTTCTGGCATCACCTTCAGCATGCGGAAGAGTATCGAAATAAACCAATCGTAGGTGCGTATTTAAGAGTTGTTCGATTTCTTGCAGTTTGGGCTTCTTTATTTCTAATTCCACTATGGTATTTATTTTCTCAGCAACCAGAGCTTTTGCCGGAATCTTGGCAGTTTATAGGTCCAAATGACCCAGGTGCAATACCATTAATTGTCCAGTTTCTTATAATTGAAGTAGGACTCGATATGCTACGGATGGCAGCGATACACACACCATCCTCACTTGCCACCGCATTAGGATTAGTAGCTGCATTAATGATTGGACAGGTAGCTGTAGAAGTAGGCTTTTTAACAAATGAAGTTATATTATATTTTGCTATTGTGGCGATTGGAACTTTTGCGACACCAAGTTATGAAATGAGTTTGGCCAATCGATTATCTCGGCTGTTTTTAATTATTGCGACCGCATTATTTGGTGTGGCAGGATTGGTAATAGCATTTACGTTATGGTTGATCATGTTAGCTCGTATGAAATCATATACGACACCGTATTTATGGCCATTAATACCATTTGACTGGCGTGCCCTGCGTGACGTTCTTTGGCGTGCACCTATGCCACTTAAAAATCGTCGTCCATCGGTTTTACATCCTAAAGACCCTGATAAATAAATAAAAGTGGAATTTAATGTATATTATAAGCGTATCGGATGAGCAAAAAAATAAATTTATTACTAAATAAAGTAATATGTTAAAAAATTTTCACTAAAATGGCTTACGTTGTGTTGACGTAAGCCTTGTATTATTTAATACTTTATTTGTATATCTTTTTTGAGTAGGTGAGAATTTGCGCACACTATATGATGTTCAGCAGCTTTTGAAGAAATATGGAACAATTATTTATGTTGGTAATAGGGTGGCTGACCTTGAGTTAATGGAGGATGAGCTTAGGGAGTTAAATAAGTCACAGCTTATAGAACCAAAGGATTACCAAATGGCTTTATTGCTTATTCGTCAGCAAATTCAACTGGAGCTCGATAAACAACACTAAAGTGAAGTAGAGGATGAGGTTAAAATGGAAAACAAATGGCTAGTCGGTGTTGACTTAGGTGGCACGACAATTAAAATGGCTTTTATAAGTGAAGAAGGAAACATCTTAAAAAAGTGGGAAGTTCCAACGGATTTAACTAATAACGGTTTAAACATTACACGTGATATTGCAGCAGCAATAAAAGACAAGCTTGAGGAAATAAATGAGTCTAAGAGTAAGTTACACGGCATAGGAATTGGTGCACCAGGTCCTGTCGATGTTGCAAATGGATTAATCTATGAAACTGTAAATATTGGTTGGAAAGACTTTCCTCTTAAGGAGAAGTTAGAAAATGAAACTGGGTTACCAGTTATCGTTGATAATGACGCTAATATTGCAGCAATTGGAGAGATGTGGAAAGGTGCAGGAAATGGGGCTGAATCTCTAATCGCTGTTACATTAGGAACTGGTGTTGGTGGCGGAATTATCATTAACGGTGAAGTGGTTCATGGTATAAATGGTGCTGGTGGAGAAATTGGTCATATGGTAGCTGTTCCAGAAGGCGGAGCGCAGTGTAATTGTGGAAAAACAGGCTGTTTAGAAACAGTTGCTTCAGCTACAGGTATAGTAAGAATCGCAAAAGAGAAGCTAGCTAATACAGATGCTGATAGTGTGCTACGTGAAGGAGATATTACAGCTAAAGCCATTTTTGATGCTGCAGCAAGCCGGGATGCAGTTGCTTTAGATGTTATTGATAATATTACACTTCATCTAGCAGTGGCTCTAGCTAACTTAGCAAATGCAATAAATCCAAGAGCTATTGTTATTGGTGGGGGTGTGTCACAAGCAGGTGACATTCTAATGCAACCTCTTCGCGAGAAGGTGGAGAAGTTCTTGTTTCCACGTACAAAGGTTGATTTACGATTAGAAACTGCAACATTAGGCAATGATGCAGGTGTTATCGGTGGAGCATATTTAGCAAAAACAAAACTATAAGGATAAGTAAAGTGCAAGCGCCTTGCTCAGCTTCGCCCAGATTAAGACGTCCCCCGCAGGAAGGGTCACCCTCCGGACGGCGATGGCTTAAAGACCTCGAGCTGTGAAAAGCATCATATTTCATATCATGCTTTTCACAACATACTCAAGGAAGATTATCATAGATGAAAAACTGGCTAGGCGCTGGAGCTAGACACTAATCTAGGTGAAAAACTCATACTTTCCTATCCGTTAAAGAAGAAGCTAATCGCTGATTAGCTTCTTTTTATTAATTTTAAATAACGTTTATAACATTTCATCTAAAAATACATGAACATAGTATTTTCAACACACTACCTGCTATTTCAGTTCTAGTACATTTTTCCTAAGGAAAAGGGTTTTTTGGAATAAACGTGTCTACGGAGCGATGAAGGTCATTAATATCACTTTCTACCTATACTTGCAAAAACGTTTTCGTTGTTATAAGGCACGAATGAAAAGTTGACCTGTACTTTATTGCAAGTCATGTCTGCTAACAATTGTTGAAGTAACTTGAAATAATACCTCGAAATTATCTTCTGTATAGCCTTCTTCTTCAAAATTCGTATAGTTCATTAGTACTGAATTTGCATATTTTAAGATGAAACTTGAAACTTATTTCCGTTTGCTACGTCTAATGACTGTGTATGTAAAGTGAATATTATTTTTATTGCTTTTATGTAAAAAAAGTATTAAGATAGCATTTGATTGTATTTCGCGACAGCCTAGTATCTGTAAAAAATATACATTAAATGGAAGAAATATAGAATGATAATTATGGGAAAAATAAGAATGATAGATAGGGGGAAATATAGATGATAAAGAAAATTAAAAATCTGTCTTTATCTAACATTACGTTTTTATTACTAGCTACTTCCCTGCTCTGGATAAAAACATATGTAGTATACAAGTTATATTTTGATATAAAGATTGAATCGGCCATGCAGGAGTTAATATTATTTATTAATCCGATAAGCTTTTTAGCTGTCGTCCTAGGCATATCATTATTTTTGAAGAAAAATCGTCAAAAGCGTTATATTATAATTTCAAGTGCTATTATAACCTTTGTTTTATTTGCGAATGTTATTTACTATCGCTTTTTCAATGACTTTATTACAATACCGGTCTTATTCCAAACAAGTAATATGGGGGATTTAGGAAACAGTATTTTTGAATTATTGTCGTGGAAAGACTCGCTAATGTTTGCAGATGTCATTTTTTTAGCATGGCTGGCTCGACATAATTATCGTTGGGCAGTACTTGATACTGTTTCAAAAAAAGATCGTCGTATTTACTTTACAGCTATAACAGCTATAGCGATTATTAACTTAGGGTTAGCTGAAGCTGAAAGACCGCAATTATTGACGCGTACATTTGATCGTGAAATGCTTGTGAAAAATATCGGTACGTATAACTACCATGTCTATGATATTGTTCTGCAATCTAAGTCAAAGGCACAGAAGGCATTTGCAGATAGTTCAGAGCTAGTGCAAATCGAAAACTATGTAAAAGCCAACTACAACAAGCCTAATGAAGACATGTACGGTGTAGCAAAAGGGAAAAATATTATAATGGTGTCGATGGAGTCATTACAAAGCTTTGTGATTAATAAGAATGTATACAGTCATGAGATTACACCTTTTTTAAATGATTTTATTTCCGAGAGCTTTTACTTCGATAATTTTTACCATCAAACAGGACAAGGAAAAACATCTGATTCTGAGTTTATTACTGACAACTCATTGTATCCATTAGGAAGAGGAGCTGTATTCTTTACGCATGGAACAAATGAATATAATGCAATTCCGGAAATTGTGAAGAACTATGGCTATAACTCTGCTGTATTACATGCGAATAACAAAAGCTTCTGGAATCGAGATGTCATGTATCAATCATTAGGCTATGATAAATTTTTTGACATCGAGAGCTACGAAGTAACTGAAGAAAACTCGGTAGGATGGGGACTAAAAGACAAGGAATTTTTTGATCAATCTTTAGAGCACCTTCAATCGCTACCGCAGCCGTTTTACGCTAAGCTTATTACACTTACAAATCATTTCCCTTTCAAGCTAGGGGAAGAAGATACTAGTATTCCCGAGTTAGAATCATCAAGTAAAACATTGAATCGTTACTTCCCAACGGTCCGCTATATGGACGAAGCGTTGGAGCAGTTCATAAATGATCTAAAAACTTCCGGTCTATATGAAAACTCCATCATCGTACTGTATGGCGATCATTATGGAATTTCAGAAAACCATAACGAGGCAATGGGCTTTTACTTAAAGCGCCCAATTACACCGTTTGAAAGTGTGCAGCTTCAACGAGTACCATTATATATTCATATTCCTGAGCTAAAGGATGAAGCGAAGATTATTACTAAAGTATCCGGTCAAATTGACATGAAGCCTACATTACTTCATTTATTAGGTATTGATACTAAAAATGATATTCAATTTGGCAGTGATTTGTTTGCTGTTGATAAGCCGGATTTCACTGTGTTACGTGATGGTAGCTTTATTACTAAGAATTATGTATATACAAACAACACATGTTATGACAAAGCATCAGGTCAAGAAGCTGACCGAACACTCTGTGAGCCATATGAAGAAAAAGCAAAGAGTGAATTATCTTATTCAGACCAAATTATATATGGAGATTTACTTCGTTTCTATGATGGTCGCACATTTATAAATAAATAATAAAGTGGTTATGTAGAGGGTGTCCCAAAACTTACGTTTTTGGGGCATTTTTTATTTTTTAAAAAAACAGTGGCGTTGATTTTCGCTCCATTGCGCTCGCTTTCCGCGGGGTGGCCGTAAGCCTCCTCAGGCTTTGCCTTGCGGGGTATCACGACTGCCGCTATTTTCCCGCTGAGGCCCGCACGATGTGGGTCAGAAAGACGTTGCCACAGGATGTGGCGCTCTTAGTCTTTCGTCTTCTATCGTGCATTCCGCTGAAATCAAAATTAAACAAATAATCAACATTCACCTTTAACACAGCCTATGTTAAAGAAATGGACTTTCTTTATAATTCAGTGATAGAAAGCCACAAATAAATCTCAACATGAAGCAAAGTGTTATTACATACAAATGAATAGAGGGGGGATTTGTATATGAATGTAAAAGCTCGTGCAGGTGATTCGTTATTTTACTACAGTAAATTGTTTGCAATTTCTCATAAATTACTAATAGATTCAAACGCTACTGTTCAGGGAGAACTACAAGGAGGAGAAACGATTCGAATCCCAGGCTTCTTACTGAAGCGACATAAACTAACTGATACTGACACTGTTGCAAAGCTGGCAAGTAAATACCACCATAAAGAAGATGCACTTTTATTAGTAAACCAACAAATGTCCATCAATAATTGGACGCCAGGTAAACTAGTTAATATACCAGAGCGAATTACGTCACCGGTTGTAAAATCAGACGGAAACTATGCTTATAAGACGCTTATAAGTGATCTTGCGAAACTGCGAGAAGTATACCCTTTTGTCCAAATAAATATTTGTGGGCAGAGTGTGATGAAAAAGAAATTATACGAACTAAGAATTGGTACGGGGCGGAACAAAGTTCATTGGAATGCATCATTTCATGCAAATGAATGGATAACAACGAATGCTGTAATGACAGTCCTAAATGAGTATCTAATAGCATTAACTAATTTTGATAAGCTACAATCTGTAGAAGCGATACAGATATATAATGATACAACACTTTCAATCGTTCCTATGGTCAATCCAGACGGCGTCGACCTTGTTTTAGATTCCTTATCAGTTAAGGAAAGTTTCTATAATAAGGCAGTTGAAATTAATAATGGTTCGGATAATTTTGAACAATGGAAAGCAAATATCCGAGGGATTGATTTAAATAACCAATATCCAGCAAATTGGGATATAGAAAAAGAGAGAAAAGAACCTAAAGCACCCGCTCCACGCGATTATCCTGGTGATGCTCCTCTTACGGAACCAGAGGCAATTGCACTGGCTAAGCTTGTAACCGAAGAGAATTTTTCCTTAGTTGTAGCCTTTCATACACAAGGTAGGGAATTTTATTGGGGATATGAATCATATGAACCAGCCAAAGCAAAAATAATAGCAGATCGGTTTGCGCAGGTAAGTGGCTATAAATCAGTTCAATTTATTGATAGTCATGCCGGCTTTAAGGATTGGTTTATTCAAAACACTAGGAACCCTGGTTTTACAATAGAATTAGGAGAGGGCACTAATCCGTTGCCACTAACTCAATTACCTTCTATAGTGGAGGCAGCACGAGCTATTGGTATTTCTTCTTTGCTTGTACGCTAACAGATTTTTTAAAAATATTTAGTATATATTAAACCGCTTTTGATGTATATTTCGAAGATTTGCTCTATAATAAATTATGATAGCCGCCGTATATTACGGCTTTTTTCTTTGCCATTCACATGACAGTTTAAAATTTTGCTATAAGCAGGGTAGGTTTTAAAATGAATAAAAAAATATCTTTAATCTTAATCTTGCTCATTTTGTTTCTTATTAGTGCGTGCCAACAATCGATATCACAAGATATTGCTATACATAAATTAAAGAATCATGCTGCTTCTTCCAAACAAGAACTACATCGTCACTTTTTTAGCGAGGGAGAAATTATCCCATTACAGGTTGATAAACATTCTTTTCAATCTATAACAGAGTGGTACGATCAAAAGTCTTTTTTGTATGTACAAGGTGTTGATAACGGAGCACATATATATAGATATAATCCTTTTACCGGGGAAAAAACTCTGTTCTTTGATTCAGATAACCAGATTGTCGCTATTCAAGCGAACAAAAATCAATCGTTATTCATAGTTCATACTGCTGTTAATCAGTATAATAGTGAGTTGCTAGTGTTAACAAAAAAAGGTGATGTTCTTTTTGAATGGCAATCTGAATCTAATCACTTGGTGATTGAATGGAATCCTTATAGTTTAAGTGTGTTTTATGTCGCTGCTTTTAAACCTGATTGGTCGTTCGAGACTTTTTCAATTGATGCAGCATCCAATAAAGTTTCCGTCTTACAGCTAAATCAGCCTTTTTTACAGTGGTATGACGAGTCATCGTTTAGCTTTTTAAAGTGGGATTCATCGTCTCCATCATTGGTAGCGCCTCTTATGAAAAGCAATATGAAAGGTAGTATTGAGGAGTTAATCTTTGATAGCATAGTATCTTATTTTGTAGATGAGGACTTTATTATGACGATAAGCAATGTAAACGAAGAAGAAGAAACATCAACGTATAGCTTTTATGATAAAAAAAGTATGAAGCAACTGTTTTCATTTACAGTTCCAGTGTTAAGTATGTATTCAGAGTGGTTTGTTCCGAATTTTCAATACAATGATACGACACAGAAGTTTTATACTCTTGTACCAATTGTAGGAGGTATGTATGATACATACAACAGTGGTTTCCGCTTAATGAGTTATTCAATACCAACAGGACAAAGCACGGTCATTCAGCAAAGAGTACCATACGCACCATTTGACATTTCTCCAGATGGCTCGTATTGTTTATACGGATATCAAACAGAGTCAATTATTGATATTACTAAGAGGCAGATGTGGGACCTTATCAAAATGTAAAAGGAGATTTTTATTTTATGGCTATTATTGATATAACAGTAGTTCCTGTAGGGACAAATACAACAAGTGTGAGTAACTATGTAGCAAGTGTTCATAAGCTCTTAGCAGATTATAAATCAAAGGGTGTATTGACATATGAGCTAACACCTATGAGTACCATTATTGAAGGAGAGTTATCAGATCTTTTTCAAGTAGTTCAACATATCCATGAGTCCATTTTTGATAAAGATGTTAAACGAATTACTACTAATATTAGAATTGATGACCGTCGAGATAAGCAATCTAGTATGCAATCAAAGCTTGAAAGTGTCAAAAGTAAGCTATAAACATTAGAAAGAGCTTTTGTACACTAAGCCATACGCTCACTCAGTTACAATTACTTAACTCCTATGAAAGGAATCGGCGATGAGTAATAGGGTGCTGCTTAACAACGAATATTTGTAGAGAGCTGTGCATACCTTATCGCTGAGTGGTAGACTAATAATTATACATTAAAAGACCGTTCGAATAATCGAACGGTCATTTTAAACGTGTAAGAAAGGATGAATTTTACACCTTAAATACTGTTTAGCTCCATGCACAGAGCCCGTGATAAAATAAAAAAATTTTCTGTAATTACACGCCACGCCTTCCTAAGTAGGACTTCCGATGGCGCTAGTCCTGCGCTTGTGTGTCATTAGGCGGGCACCTTACGCTTTTTTATGTAATTGCTGCTATTAGTGAGTAACCTGAGGATACCCTGCGTTAATAAAAGTCATAATCGAGAACCATCCAAAAATAGCGATTGTGGCAAGTGAAAACAAAATCCCAATCATATTTTTTGCTTTTAATGTTTTTAATAAACTAAATACACCTAATACAGTAACTAAAAAGAATATTATAACTAATCCTACTCCCATTACATAACCCCCTTACGCAATGTTGTTTACGTTTTCAATAAATAGATAACTTCTTTTTCTATTTTATAGCAGAAATAAACACTTGTCGAGTTCTAGTACAAAACTTTTATCTGACAGACTATAAGTGAATGCAACCTTTCTCATACGTGACAATGTAGTGTAAAATAAATTATAAATCTTAAATTATCTAGGGAGTGTAAATGATGAAGTGGTTTCGCCTATCTTTAGGTCCTTTACAAACAAACGCATATATTTTAAAAAATGAACACAATGAATGTATTATTTTTGACCCAGGTGCAGAAGGCCCAAAGTTAATTCAGTACATAAAAAGTAAGCAGCTAGCACCTGTTGCTATTTTATTAACGCATGCACATTTTGATCATATTGGTGCAGTCGATTCATGTAGAAAAGAATGGAGTATTCCAGTGTATATTCATAAAAAAGAAAAAAATTGGCTTGAAGACCCAGGTTTAAATGGGTCAAGTTTATTTTTAATGGGCGATAAAATTATTGCTAAGCCAGCAGATGAAATCATAACGGAGGAACAAACTTTACAAATTAGTAGTTTCACACTACAAGTGTTTGAAACACCGGGGCACTCACCAGGAAGCGTATCATATTATGCGCAAGATGAAGGGGTTGTTTTCTCAGGAGATGCATTGTTCGCTGGTGGAATTGGACGAACAGATCTTCCGGGTGGTAGTCATCAACAATTAATTAATAGTATTCATCAAAAATTGCTAACTCTTCCAGAGGAGACAATTGTATTGTCAGGTCATGGGCCAGAAACGACAATTGAAATGGAAATGAACGCGAATCCTTTTTTAAACGGATTTTAATTTAATAAATATACGTTATTCTCTGCCATTTTTCCATATAAAAAAATGAAGTTCCTTCATAAAAGGAACTTCGCTCTTGGGGGATGTACTACATCCAGTAATGGGAGGGGATAAAGTTAAGCTACTATATATACACAATAAAACATATTAAACACTATGTCAATGGTGTAAATGCAGAAAGGTGCGAAATGTTAAAATTTTTAAAAAACTATATATTAAATCAACCAAAAAAGATGATTTCATACCATGACTACATGAGTATTGTCTTATATGATGAGCAACATGGTTATTATATGAGTGGAAATAAAAAGATAGGAAAAGAGGGTGATTTCTACACATCAAGTAATATTTCGGATGCTTTTGCACGTATAGTGGCACGGTTGTGTATAAAAGTATGGCAGAACTCTTCACTGCTTCCACAAGTTGTTGAACTGGGAGGAGGAAACGGACGCTTTGCACGTCTTTTTTTAAAAGAGATTGAAGCGCTTGATGAAATTGTCTACTCAAAATTACATTACTATATGATAGACACAAGTCCTTATCACCGTTATTTGCAGGCAAAGGAAGTACCTAAAGATAAAGTGACTTTGTTAGAAGACTTATCTCAATTATCTTCGCCTTTTAACGGCATAGTATTTTCGAATGAATTCTTTGATGCTTTTCCTGTTCATGTTATAGAAAAACAAGAAGGTACTATTTACGAGATATTTGTGGCTTTTGAGGAGGACAATTTGGTTGAAGTGTCTGTGCCAGTCTCTAATGAAGACATAACAGAATATTTAATAGATAATGAAATTGTTCTCACTGAAGGACAACGCTTTGAAGTACCACTTGCCATGATAAACTATATAAAGAGTTTATCTAGTAAGTTAAACCAAGCTTTAATACTAACTATTGACTATGGGTATAGTAAAGAAGAGTGGCAAAATCCCATTCATCATAGTGGCAGCTTACGAGGATATTATAAACATCAGCTCATTAATAATCCCTTAGCCTATCCTTTTCAGATGGACTTAACGACACATATACATTTTGATAGTTTAGTGAAGTATGGTGAAAAATTTGGGTTAGACTACCTTACGAAGCTTCGCCAAGATGAATTTTTATTACAAAATGGAATCCTTGACTTATTACAAGAGAACTTCGACACGGATCCTTTTTCTGAAAAATCAAAGCAAAACAGAGCAATACGGTCATTAATTATGTCTGGTGGTATTAGTCAGTTCTTCTATGTAATTATGCAGCAAAAAAATATAGAGTTAAGAGAGGAACAAATTTTTCAAGAGCTTAGGATATAAATAGCTAGAGCGCTAGCAAATAGTTTGCTAGCGCTCTAAACATGTTTTGTTTAAGTTTTTTAGTGTCCACCCATCCCAGGAATCATCATGAATGTTGACCAGTAGGTGATTGCAATAAAGGAAATCGTTAAATAAGCACCAAAAACATATACATACATACGCTCAGAAAGATTCAAATAACTAACAATAATGAAAAATCCTGTTTGGGCAAAAAATATTAACGATGTTTTATACATATCACCTAAAAAGAACATGACGGCAAAGATTCCTGTCCAGAATCCAAGTACTCGATACATACGTTCCATATATGTATCCCCCTCCTTTGCATGACGCTCTGTCTATCATATCCTATTATAAGGCAAATGATTCCTCCGTGTAAACATGAAAACGTTTAATGTGCTACAGTAGCATGGTAACTACAGGAAGCACACCCATCAACAAGCTTTTCTTTCTCTTCCAATACTACTTCAGGGAATAATACCGAGAACATGCCTTCTAAGAAAGCAAAGTGCATGCGACAAACTGTTTCAGTGTTTTCAGAAGCTAACTCTTTAAATGGACAGTTGTATATTTGAAAATAAATCTTCGAATGGTCTTCGCTGCTTGCAAACTCCGGATAAAAACCTGACATAGAAGCTGCTTCGCGAATAATGTTCAACTTTTGTTCAAATGATAACTGATCTAAAGAATTTAAATGCGGCGGTAATTGACTTTCAATCATTTCTTCACCAAAGCGTTTTCCTGTTAAATACAAGGCTTTTTGTCCGGCTTCACCAAGTGACATCATAGTTTGTATAGCAATCTTAGCTAACAATTGATAATCACGGAATGGGAAATGTAGTTGGATAACATCATCAGATAGTCTATATAAGCGACTCGGCCGACCGCCTTTACCAGTTTTCTTTGTCTCAGAAACTAGCATGTTAACATCTTCAAGCTTTGATAAATGAAGTCGTGCAACGTTTGGGTGTATTTCAAATGATTCAGCTATCTCTTGAACTGTTACTTCGTTGTGTTGTTTTGCAATGTATTGATAAATGTAGTAACGCGTTGGGTCTGATAAAACATTTGTTATTTTTAAAGTTTGTTCCATTAAGGTTCACCTCAACCTTTTAAATACTGATTCCATTATAATACAGTCGAATTCGCATTGAAATGATATTTATGTGGTAAACGTTATTTGTCTGAATTTGTTCACATTTACTTGAGCAAATCATTATACAAACATTATACAAAGAGTGTACAATGAGATTGTAAATGGAAATTCATGAAATATAATCTAGTCTCAATCCAATGTTTGCACAAATAAGCAGTACATCAGGTGAGGAGGAATTTGAATGGATAGAATACTGTTCTATACGTATCCTAGCTGTACATCGTGTCGGAAAGCAAAGCAATGGTTAAAGTCAAACAATATTTTATTTGAAGAACGCCACATTTTTCGTGATACACCTAGTTATGAAGAGCTTTTAAAAATTCTCCAGTTAACTACCGAAGGTATTGATGAAATTCTTGCTACAAGAAGCCAGACATTCAAGAAATTGAATAAGGACATAAATGAACTTACTGTTTCTGAAGTTGTTAAATTAATAATTGATGACCCACGACTATTACGTCGGCCTATTTTAACAGATGGAACACGTTTGCTAGTGGGTTATAACGAATCAGGATTAAGAAATCTAACTGGAAAAAGACATGTGATACGTGCTTCATAACCCACTCTACACGAGTGGGTTTTTTTAGTGTATTAGATAAGAAATGATTACTTTCTGGTACTTACGGTAATTTGCAAAATTAATGGTTTTAGTTGTGAAGAAAAAGTGTGGTTTTTAAATAGTTAAAAACTAAATCGTTGTATCAATTTAATAATAAAAAATAAAGGTAAAACGTGTTTAAGTTTTGAAACTGCAGTCGTTAGCTAGGCTTTTAAGTAATAGGAACTCAACTTCCATATTTAAACAATTGTGAAGAAAAAAGTAACAATGTTTGGAAAGGGTACAACATAGACATAGATTTTGCTAAACTATAATCGCAAAAAGAAAGGAAGGTGTTGCAATTTGCAAGATATTGAAATGCTTGCTGAAAATTTGGTGATTGAGGCGTATTTACAGCATGCTTCTGACATTCATATCGTGCCTCGTAGGAACGATGCAGAGATTCTACTTCGTATTGATGATGAGCTTTACTTCCGTAAAAGAATTAACAAGAAAGAATATGACAGATTGTTAGGTCACTTTAAATTTTCAGCCTCGATGGATATTGGTGAAACTAGACGCCCTCAAAATGGTGCACTGACAGTTACCGTCAAAAACATTCCGATAAGTCTCCGTTTATCGACACTTCCAACTCCTTTTCATGAGAGTTTAGTTATTCGACTATTACCACAAGATAATTTGTTACCACCAACTCATATTTCGTTATTTCCAGATATCAGTAAAAAATTATTGGCGCTTTTCAAACACTCCCACGGTTTGATAATTTTTACGGGTCCAACCGGGTCGGGTAAAACAACTACGCTTTACAGTTTATTGCATGCCACAAAAAAAGAGTTAAACAGAAATATAATTACTCTTGAGGATCCGATAGAAAAACAAAGTGATGACATGCTCCAGGTTCAGATAAATGAGAAAGCAGGTATTACTTATGCGGCTGGATTAAAAGCTATTTTACGACATGACCCAGATATTATTATGGTTGGTGAAATACGCGATGAGGAGACAGCAAAGGTAGCTATAAGAGCTGCGTTAACAGGACATTTAGTGCTTAGTACTATGCATACAAGACATGCTAAAGGCTCGGTATTTCGGTTACTAGAGTTAGGGGCTTCATTACAAGAATTAGAACAAACTTTAATTGCTGTTAGTGCTCAGAGATTAGTTGATTTAAAATGTCCGTATTGTAAAGGAAAGTGCACCCCTGATTGTAAAAAGGCACGAAAGCAACGAAGAGCATGTATTCATGAACTGTTGGTTGGACAAGACTTAGGAATGCTTTTTAGGCAGCTTCATGGAGAGTGTGTACATTATCATTACAAAGAAATACCGGATTTGATCAGAAAAGGAATTGCATTAGGATATATAAATCCAGAAAGCTTTGAAAAGTGGGCATATCAACATGATCAGAAAAAGTAAGTGGAAGATCAATGAACAAATTAACTTAATAGGTCAAATGGGGCAGTTACTTCACCATGGATATTCTTTACTCGAAGCGTTTGAATTTTTAATTGTTCAATTTCAAAAGTCCAAGCATATAGAAAGCTTACTACAAGCTTATACGAAATTAAAACTAGGATACACTCTCTATGACGTATTGGATAATATGAACTTTAATAAAAGATTTCTAGCTTACATGTTTTTCGCTCAACAGCATGGGCAAATATCACTTGCTTTATCAGAAGGAAAGAAGATGTTACAAGCATCGCTGGCAACTAAGCAGAAATTATATAAAGTTGTTCGGTATCCGTTGTTTTTAATTGTATTTACGATTGTGATGCTTATGTTCGTTGCGCAATTTCTCCTACCGCAATTCTCTATGCTTTATACATCTATGAATGTTGAATCCTCCAACTTAGCCTCATTATGTATTACCATCTCAGAAAAACTACCGATTATTTTACACATAAGTCTCCTTTTTGTTGTGCTTATAGCCGGTGCCATTTATATAACATATCAGAGGCTTTCACCTATGAAAAAAATAAGTTTCTTGTGTAAGATTCCAGTAGTGAAAGAGTATTCAAAAATGATAATCACGCACTTTTATGCAAAACAGTTGAGTCATTTGTTAAATGGAGGCTTATCGTTGCTAGAAGCGCTAAAAATATTTGCTGGTTTGCAGCACCTTCTAATTATTCAACACATAGCTCTATCGTTAGCGAAACAACTTAGGCTAGGAGAAGGGTTTGCTGACATCATTGAACGAGAAAAGATGTTCGAAGCAGAATTATCAAAAGTGGTTGAGCTAGGACAAGCTTCCGGTAATATGGCTAGAGAGTTAAGAGTATATAGTGACTTTTTATTAGAAAAGCTAGAACAACGAATTAAGCGCGTAATAAAGATTATGCAACCCACCATGTTTACTATTTTAGCTCTATTAGTTTTAGTGATGTATCTTTCTGTGATGCTACCTTTGTTTGATATTATGAAGACTATATAAAAGGAGACTGATTTTTTATGAGTGAAAAAGGTTTTACACTAATTGAAATGTTAATAGTGTTATCAATAATCTCTCTACTACTCTTTATTACTGTTCCGAATGTTGCTTCCCATAATAGTGTGATTCAGAAAAAAGGCTGTGAAGGATTACAACGGATGCTCGAGGCGCAATTACAAGCGTACGAAATAGATAAAGGATCCCCAGCTGCATCGTTAGATATGTTAGTTACAGACCAATACTTACCAGGTGATTATGTTGAGTCAGACGGAACAATCATCTGTCCGGATCATAGGGTAATCACATATGTAAATGGAGCTGTGTCAATTGATGAACCGACTAACGAAAGCGCGCAAACTGTTAACCAATGAGGATGCATACACACTTATAGAAATGCTCATTGTATTATCCATTATCTCAGTGTTACTGACAGTGTCGTTTTTTCATATTACACCTGTTGTTAGTACACGAACTATCAATAATATGATTGAAGTTTTAAAGTCAGATATATTATTTAGTGAGCAATATGCCATCTCACATAACGAATACGTCACTCTTACGATAAACGACCCCAAAAAATTATATATGATTCAAACTGGTGGGCTGTTTAGTGGAAAGAGTACCATAAGACGTTACGATAGTAACATAACCATTCAAACGTTGAACTATGGCAATACAATTCGAATCAATGGAAATGGGAATATTGTGAAATCGGGGAGCATTAAAATAATGTCGAAAAACAATATTTATCGCTTCGTTTTCTTAATGGGAAGAGGGAGGTTTTATGTGGAAAAGCTTGAACCGTAACGAGGGATTTACGTTAATTGAGCATCTTGTTTCATTTGCTGGCGTTTTAACACTTATCCACTGTGCTGTATTTCCTTTGCAAATAATTAAAATGGAGCGCGACAATATACATCTTGCTTTAAAAGCGAATCACGTCCTTGCTAAGGAACTGCAAACATATATATATGATAGTACAATGCCATCAAAAGGGGAGAAAAAGGGAAGGTACTACATAAGTGAGGTAACTGAGGAAAATAATGAATTGAAAGTATGCGTCAGTTGGAGAGATATGCTTGATAGGGAGCAAACACAATGTGGTTTCAGCAAACGTTGAGAACAGATGTTGGGTTTACACTAATCGAAATGTTATTGTCTTTACTAGTGTTTAATATTGTTATGTTATTAGTGGTACCTCTTTTCTACTATTCTTCTATAGACCTAATGTCTAAAGAAGGAATAGATATATTTGAATGGGAGGTTTTTGTACAGCAGTGGAAAGATGAAGTCCGTCTAGCCAAGACCGCATATGTAACATCGAGTGTACTTGTTGTTGAAATTAATTCAAGTGACCATATCTCCTTTGAGCAATATGGGGGAATTTTACGTCGCCGTGTAAATGGCTTAGGGCATACGGTTATGCTTCAAAAAATAGCTGACGTTACGTTCGAAATTCATTCAGCGGGTGTGTCAATTCATGTAATAGATAGGGAAGGAAAAGCGCATCATGCTTACTGTAATTTTTTAAACCAAGAGGTGAGTTTGTAGTGAATAATGAGAATGGATACGTAGCACCCGTGGTATTATTCATTACATTCATACTATTTGTTGCTTTATCAACAAATATAACACTGTATGTAAATGAGAAAAAATTTTTACAAGAAACTAATAATTTATTTGCTCTCGAGCAGCTTGAACAATGTCTCACTGTTGATGCAAAAACATACATTTCTCAAAAGATTTTAAAATCTAGCTTTCAATATCCTAATGGTAGTGGTTCGTATGAAGCCACACAATTGACAGACAAGCTTTATAAAGTGAACGTAACTGTTAGCTTATCTGACGGGTACGAAAGAAAAAACGAGTTATATATTCATGTAGATAAATAAAGCAATAAACGAAATGCTTAAAAATAACAAATGGTGGCTATACTATAAATATCAATTCTTTCTTCAGTATGAATATGAAAGGCTGAGGTATATGTCCACAAATGATTATGTAAAATATGTGACACAGCAAGTGGTCCGGTATATTGATCAACCAAAAGCACAGCGAAAACACACAAAGCAAACAAAAAGAGCACAACGTGATCCTTTTGTCACTAGGTGGTTTGGGATACTGCCGTTTGCATTTCAAATGATAATGAAAAGAAATAGGAAATCTAAATAATTGTTTTTTAAATAAACTAGGTCCGCTTCAGATTAACATATCAAAAAGCATGAAAAAACGCTAAAGTAGCAAGTTAAAAAGCAATGAAAAATTCTTCAGAAAAACGCATGGATATAGATCCATGCGTTTTAAATTAGTTGACCTCATTAGGAAAGTTAGCCGTTTGTTTAATATAGACATAACCTACCCATATTTATTTATGTATAAGCTTGAAAATCTATTTCTTGAAATCTTTCTACTTCCTTTTCCCATCTTTCCTTAACGAAGTGAATATGCATAGGATGATTGTTATACGCCTCATATGCTGCTTTATCAGTAAATTCCATTGAGAATCCAAAGTTAAAATCTGTTTTCGGACTAATTTGATATACTACTTCAAAATTTTCTACCGTTGGAATAGAGCTTAAAATTTCTTTCCCATCTTCTAAAAACTTAGAAGTTTCAGGTGCATCTAAATCATATTTCAATGAAAAAATAGCCATATGTTTTATTTTCATTTTACCCCTCCGTATTCAGTGTGGTTATGTTTTGTAACAACAATTATAACATTCCCTACTGATAAATTCTTCGTGAATAATAAATATGATAAGATGTAATGCACTAATTCCTGTTTATTTATAGACTCAATGAGCCTTCCGCCTATGTTAAGTTCTTCATCGTATTCGGTGTAAGATAAAAAATACCACCATTAATTACATTTACACGAATATGAGGTTCATATTGGTCCTGTAACGCTTGAAGCTCTGTTTGATAGCTTGATGGCTTTTCTTCTATATGCTCATAGAAATGATTTAATAAATCGATATCTGTTTGCCAACGCTTCCGAGCTTCATCAGCCCAGGAGTGATCATCTGCTTGAATTTTCCCATTAATATAATGTTCTAGTCGAGTAAGCCCACTTTGTGGACGAATAATGGGCGTTATCGTAAAACAAAAATCTGGAATTTTTGGTGTGAGTGATATCTTTTCAAGCTTGTCATGAAAATTTTCAATTATGTTACCCGATATAAGATGTAGTCCTAGCGACCATATATAATCTTTTTTTCGATCACATATATAAGATACCTTTACATTGATAACTAACCATGGTTGAAGTGCTGTGTTATTTTTCTCGCCTAATAGACTAGGTGGCTCTTCGTATAAACGGATAGTCTTTCCAATATTACTCGCTGATGTGAAAATTTGATGTAGTCTTGGTGAGCCAAAGTGAATTCTCTCACCCGAAACATTTTCATCAATACTTTCATGGTTCGTAATAAAAGTAACCTTCATAGGGTTAGCGGTACCACCGGTCTTTTCAAGGTAATGCCAATAGAACGGGCGATTCATAAGCTCTTTATCCATAGCAACTGTTAATTGAACTGTAAGTATACCTGGTGCATTTTCGACAATGTCACATTCATTAGCGGCGAAGTAACGTTCTAAAAAATTATGAATTTCCTGTTGCTGCACGTTTCATCTCCCCTTCGTTGTTTGAACTAGAATATTGTAGAATAGAAGTTAAGTTAGCCATCTTTATTTTCATTTCTCCCTCAGAGCGGGAATTTGCAATATCTTGAAGGTGCTCTTCAAAATTTTCAATTTCCAGTTTTGTCAATATGTCATCCAGCTGACCAATAACGCGCTCAAAGAGATGAATTTTTTCATATAACAGCGTCAAAATATGCTCTTCTATTGTTCCTTTAGTTGAAAAGTTATATATATGAACATCATTTTGTTGGCCAAGCCGATGTATACGACCAATGCGTTGTTCAACACGCATTGGATTCCAAGGTAAATCATAATTAATAATATGGTTACAAAACTGAAGGTTGATACCTTCACCGCCAGCTTCTGTAGCAATAAGTACTTGAACGTTATTACGGAATAGCTGCTGCATCCAGTCTTTTTTGCTCCGCTTAAACCCTCCGCGAAATGGGACGGATTTAATACCGTGCTGTTGTAAAAACCATTGTAAGTACATTTGAGTTGCTCTATATTCAGTAAACACAATAACTTTACTGTCAATTTTTTTAATAAGCTCTAGTACTTTATGTGCTTTAGAGTTTACAGTCACTTGATTTATAGCCTCAATGACTGGTGTTAATGCATCATCACTTACAACAGGGCCATCCTTTTTTTCTATCATATTTTTTATAGTAAAATAAACAGCTTCTTTACTACTACAAGCTTCACGCTGTAAGGTTAATACAGAAAAAGCGCTACTTTGTGAAGCGCGAAATTTGCTAACAGCTTCATACAAACCTCGTTCCTCTTTGGACAATTCAATGTTAACGGTATGAACATGTCTTTTCGGCCATTCTATTCCCGTTTCTCCTCGACGATTTCGTATCATAACTTTATTGACGAGTTGCTTTAAGTGTTCATCATTATCAAGGTTTCTTTCTTTAGCGTTAAACGCTTCACTAAAATAAGTTTCGTTGCCTAGATGTCCAGGTTTCAATAAGGATACAAGGTTGAAGATTTCTTCAACTCTATTTTGTATAGGTGTGGCTGTTAATAATAAGCAAAATTTCTTCTTTAGATTTTGAGCAAATTCGTAGTTTTTTGTTTTATTATTTTTTAACTTATGTGCCTCATCGATAATTACCATGTCATAATTTTGTTCGTAAATAATATCTTTATGAGGGCTTCTTTTCGCGGTGTCGATACTAGAAACAACAACGTCACATTGTTCCCATACATAGCTCTTTTTTTGCTCGACAGCAGGTATGTGAAACTTACTATTTAATTCAATGACCCACTGAGACACTAAAGAAGCAGGAACAAGTATTAAGATTTTTTTTGCCAAACCACGAATCATATATTCTTTTAAAATAAGGCCTGCTTCAATTGTTTTTCCTAGGCCCACCTCGTCAGCTAAAATTGCTTTCCCGTTCATTTCTTCGACTACTTGTTTAGCAGCTTCCAACTGATGAGGAAGCGGTGTTAAATTTGGAAGATGCTTTGGAGCTTGTAGCTCATCAAATGTCATTACAGCTCGACTTTTCTCTGCTGTAATGGCTAATTTGTAAAGCTCCCAATTTGCCCAAGGGCCATCTTCAGTAAATCTTTTCATAAATTCTTCTTGGAAATTTGTATCATACTGTATGTTGACATTCACAATGAAGCAGTCCTTTCCTTTATATATTGTAGACACGCAAACCTGTGTGAATGGTGTGTGAAAAAGTATGTAGATTTTTATTGCTGATTTTTATCATTTAGTGATAGGATGATAATGTAATTTAAAAAGTTAGAAAAATTGTCAAATTTACATTTTTGTAACAGACATATTTGTAGTATCACCGAGTAATACAATAATTATAAATAGCGGATGAGGACAAGAGGAGAGACTACAGTACATGTGGCGCCGAAGGAGCAAGTGAAAACGAATCTCTCAGGCAAAAAGACTCTTGTAGGACGCAGCTCTGGAGAGCGAGGCAAATGCAATATTTTGCCTCCACCAACGGGGAAAACCAGCTATGGTAAACTCTCAGGTTAAAGGACAGGGACCTTACGAATAACAGTAGGGTTACTCTGTCCTTTTTTAGTTTTGTAAAGAATTCGGTGAAGGGGGAAGAACATTGACAAATTTAAGGCGTACACCTCTATTCGACGTGTATAAAAAACTAGGTGCTAAAACAATTGATTTCGGGGGTTGGGAACTTCCGGTTCAATTCTCAAGCATTCTAGAAGAACATCATGCTGTAAGAAACAACGCTGGTTTATTTGATGTATCTCATATGGGGGAAATAGAAGTAAAAGGTCAAGATAGCTTGTTATTTTTACAAAAAATAATGACAAATGATATTTCAAAGCTAGTAGTAAATAAAGCGCAATACACAGCAATGTGCTACGAAGATGGTGGCACTGTCGATGATTTACTAGTGTATAAAAAAGCGGATAACCATTATTTATTAGTTGTTAATGCATCAAATATTGACAAGGATTTTTCTTGGATTCAACAGCATGTGATAGGTGATGTTCATGTAGAAAATATATCAGATGATATTTGTCAGTTGGCATTGCAAGGCCCTCGTGCTGAAGAAATACTAAGTGAATTAACAACGTATCCATTACAAACTATGAAGCCCTTCACTTTTGTTGACGCTTTAAATGTGAGCGGAGCGAATGCTTTAGTCAGCAGAACAGGTTATACAGGTGAAGATGGATTTGAAATATACTGCGAAAAAAATGATGCTGTTGAGCTTTGGTGGGGAATTTTAGAGGCTGGTAAAGATAAAGGCTTGTTACCTTGTGGATTGGGATGTCGAGATACACTGCGATTTGAAGCAAACTTAGCCTTATATGGGCAAGAGCTTTCCCGTGAAATTACTCCAATTGAAGCAGGGATTGGCTTTGCTGTAAAAACAAATAAGGACGTACTTTTTATTGGGCAAGGTGTGCTGGCTAAGCAAAAAGAAGAAGGCACCGCTCGTAAAATCGTCGGAATTGAAATGATTGATAAAGGTATTCCGCGTCATGGCTACAATGTTTATGTTGGTGATCAGCAAATTGGGGTGGTTACAACAGGTACACAATCACCAACCTTAAAGAAAAATGTTGGGTTAGTATTGATAGCAGATGATTACACGGCCATTGACACATTGGTTGAAGTTGAAATACGTGGTAGACGACTGAAAGCAAAGGTTGTTGCAACACCTTTTTATAAACGAGCTAAAAAGTAGAGGGGGAATTAAAATGCAGCATCGCTATTTACCTTTAACGGAGCAAGATCAGAAAGAAATGTTAGAGACTATTGGTGTTTCTTCTATAGAAGAGCTTTTTGAGGATATACCTAAGTCGGTGAGATTTAATGGTCCGTACAATATAGCAGAAGCAAAATCAGAAACAGATATAATAAAATATTTAACCGCTTTAGCGCAAAAAAACGCAAATAGTAAAGAGTATACTTCCTTTCTAGGTGCGGGAGTGTATGACCATTACACGCCCATTATTGTAGATCATGTTATTTCTAGGTCTGAGTTTTATACAGCTTATACTCCATATCAACCTGAGATTTCACAAGGTGAACTACAAGCAATATTTGAATTTCAAACGATGATTTGTGAATTAACAGGAATGGATGTTGCTAACTCATCAATGTACGATGGAGGAACGGCGCTTGCTGAGGCAGCAATGCTAAGTGCAGGGCATACAAAAAAGACGAAAGTGCTAGTTTCAGAAACGGTTCATCCTGAATCTCGTGCTGTACTTAAAACTTATGCAAAGGGGCAACACATTGAGGTTGTTGAAGTACAATCAGTAAAGGGTATGACTGATTTAGACGCGTTGCAACAGGCGATGGATGAAGATGTAGCAGCTGTTATTGTACAATATCCTAACTTTTTTGGCCAAATTGAACCACTTGATCAGATTGAAAAGATAGCACATCAACACAAGGGCTTGTTTGTAGTATCGAGCAATCCGCTTTCTTTAGGCGTGTTAACGCCTCCAGGAAAATTTGGTGCTGATATTGTTATTGGTGATGCACAACCACTTGGTATCCCAGCGCAATTTGGAGGACCACACTGTGGGTATTTTGCTGTAAAAAGTAACTTGATGAGAAAAGTACCGGGGCGTCTTGTGGGGCAAACAGTAGATGAGGATGGCAAACGCGGTTTTGTTTTGACGTTACAAGCGCGGGAGCAACATATTCGTCGTGACAAAGCCACATCTAATATTTGTTCTAATCAAGCATTAAATGCTTTAGCTGCATCAGTTGCCATGACAGCACTAGGAAAGCATGGTGTGCGACATATGGCTCTACAAAACATTACTAAAACTAAATTTATGAAAGATAAGCTTGCGGAAGCTGGTATTGAAGTCGCCTTTACGGGACCATTTTTCAATGAACTTGTAATTCGATTAAACGCAAATATTCAAGATGTAAATGATAAGCTTTTCGCCAAGGGCATAATTGGTGGTTATGACTTAGGTCGGGATTATGTGACTCTAAATAATCATATGCTTTTGGCTGTGACAGAGTTACGTACAAAAGAAGAAATAGAGACTTTTGCTAAAGAATTGGGGGATGGGCATGCATAAGGAAGATCAAGCACTCATTTTTGAATTATCAAAACCAGGTCGTGTAGGGTATAGCTTACCAGAACTAGATGTGCCAGAGGTTGACTTAGCAGATTTACTCCCTACATCTTATATTCGAGAAGAAAGTCCTGATTTACCAGAGGTGTCTGAACTCGATATTATGCGCCACTACACAGCGCTATCACGCAGAAACCATGGAGTCGACTCAGGGTTTTACCCACTTGGGTCTTGTACAATGAAGTACAATCCGAAAATTAACGAGTTTACTGCACGTATACCAGGATGTGCTCATATTCACCCATTACAAGATGAAAAGACCGTACAAGGAGCGTTAGAGCTCATGTATAATCTCCAACAATCACTTGTTGAAATTACAGGCATGGACTCCGTGACATTACAGCCAGCTGCAGGTGCACATGGTGAGTGGACAGGATTAATGCTCATTCGTGCTTATCATGAACAAAGAGGTGACTTTAATCGTACGAAAGTTATTGTTCCTGATTCAGCTCACGGAACTAATCCAGCATCTGCGACAGTTGCAGGATTTGAAACAGTGACAGTTAAATCTGACGAACATGGGCTTGTTTGTCTTGATGACCTACGCAGAGTAGTGGGAGAAGACACAGCTGCGCTTATGCTGACAAACCCTAATACGTTAGGATTGTTTGAAGAGAATATTCTTGAGATGGCTGACATTGTGCATGGGGCGGGCGGTAAGTTATATTATGATGGTGCAAATTTAAACGCAGTTTTAAGTAAAGCACGTCCAGGTGATATGGGCTTTGATGTAGTGCATTTAAATTTACACAAAACATTTACCGGACCACATGGTGGGGGAGGTCCAGGTAGTGGCCCCGTTGGTGTCAAAGACGATTTAGTGCCGTTTTTACCAAAGCCTATCTTGACAAAAACAAATGATTTTTATCATTTAGACTACGACCGTCCATTAGCAATTGGTCGAGTTAAGCCGTATTACGGTAACTTTGGTATCAATGTTCGTGCTTACACGTACATCTTATCAATGGGACCAGATGGGTTACGTCAAGTAACAGAGCATGCCGTGTTGAATGCAAATTATATGATGCGTCGACTAGAACCATACTTTGACCTACCATATAATCGTCATTGTAAGCATGAATTTGTATTATCAGGAAAACGCCAGAAGAAGCTAGGTGTTCGGACATTGGATATTGCTAAGCGTTTACTTGATTTTGGCTACCATCCACCTACTATTTATTTTCCAATAAATGTTGAAGAGTGTATGATGTTTGAGCCTACCGAAACAGAGTCAAAAGAAACACTCGATGGCTTCATCGAAGTTATGATTCAAATAGCAAAGGAAGTAGAAGAGAATCCTGAAGTTGTTCAGGAAGCACCACATACAACTGTTGTGCGTAGATTAGATGAAACAACAGCAGCACGTAAGCCAATATTACGATATCAAAAGCAATAAACACAGAAAAACAGGTATTCATCTTGATGAATACCTGTTTTTATAGTCCTATGCTTTACAAGAATAAAAAGGTAGCACAATCTGTAGGAGAAGCTCCTTCAGATCAGTCACTACCTTAATTTAGATGTATTTATTTTTTAGCCTTCACTTTACCTTCCCATTTACGAAAGCCACCTTTTAAGTGACTAAGGTCTTTGTATCCTTTTCTGTGAAGCGCTCTTGCAGCACGACCACTACGAAGACCACTTTCACAATATAAGTAAACAGGTTTGTCAGCTCTAATTTCTTTCATTCGCATTTTTAATTGAGTTAAAGGAATATTTCTAGCGCCTAGAATATGCCCATTATCGAATTCGTTTGGTTCGCGGACATCAATTAATTGAGCTTTACGGTAACCTTCGCGAAACTGTTCTTCTGTTAAAGTTTTAAGAATGCGCTTTTGGTAGAACCATGTTACTAAGAAATATGTTGCAATTGCTGCGATGGTTATAATGAGTAATTCCATTTTAGTATCAACCTTCCTCAAAAAATAAGCAGTTACAATAATATTATAGATGTCTATGAGAAAAATCGCAAAGAAAATTTAGGTCACTATATTTTAAAAATGTTATTTTGTTTGATAGACTTATAAAGCGTATGAAAGGAAGTGTGTTATGTGAATAGAGAAACATGGTATTTTATAGATTCTGGAAATCGTGATCCATATTATAATATGGCTTTAGACGAAGCTCTTTTAGAATGGCATAGTAATGGTGATATTCCACCTGTTATTCGTTTTTACGGCTGGTCACCAGCAACTCTTTCAATCGGGTACTTTCAGAAGGCCGAAAAAGAGATTAACATGCAAGTAGTAAGAGACAACAATCTTGGATTTGTCCGTAGACCAACGGGTGGTCGAGGTGTGTTACATGATAACGAGCTTACATACAGTGTTATTGTAACAGAGAGTCATCCGGAGATGCCTAAAACGGTTACAGAAGCCTATCGTGTTATATCAGAAGGTATTTTAAATGGTTTTCGCTCTTTAGGTCTTGATGCATATTTTGCTATTCCGAGAACCGAAGAAGAAAAGGCAGATTTGAAAAATCCTCGTTCATCAGTTTGCTTTGATGCACCGAGCTGGTATGAGCTTGTTGTCGAGGGGAGAAAGGTTGCAGGAAGTGCACAAACAAGGCAAAAAGGAGTAATACTGCAGCATGGTTCGATCCTACTAGATTTAGATGAAGATTTATTATTTAGTTTATTCCTGTATCCTAACGAACGAGTTAAAGAACGTATGCAGCGAGCATTTAAAAATAAGGCTGTCGCCATTAACGAATTGCGAGAAACTCCTGTTACTTTAATTGAGGCAAAGGCAGCCTTTAAGCAAGGATTTGAAGATGCCCTTTCAATTACACTTGAGGAGTATCGTCTTACACAGGATCAGGAATATTATGTGCAACAACTTGCTAGTAGTAAATATGCGACAGATGAATGGAATTTTCGGAGGTAATATTGGTGGGACACTACCAATATTACCTTTTTCCTACTTATTAAATATGCAAGTTTGAAATTTCTTCAAAAAAACCACTAATTCAGCAAATATCATCTTTTTTCTTCAAAAAACTCTTCTTATCTATAAATCCTTTGTTTGACAAATTAAAAACAATATAAACAAAACACAATATGTAGTATTATTCGGTAAAAAGAACACACTATATATTGATTGTTGTAGAAGAATATGGTACGTTATCTATGTTGATAATTAGACATAACACAACATAGAGTTATTTACATCAAGCTATGCCTTAAAATGGCAAGCTTTTTAATTTAAAGTTTAATAGAGAAGAATAGGAGCTGGTGAAATGTCGGTGGTGCTTAATCCGCAGTCGGGAATAAATGTTGAGAGTTTAAATAAAGATATCTCTTTATTCCCACAGGTTCATCCAGTCACACCTGAAATGAATATTACACATAAAGGTGTGTCTCGTCTTGTTATGCTTGATCGATATGCGTTTAAGGATACAGAAAAGGTGACGCTTTCTAAAGGGGATTTTGTTGTCCTTACTATTAAAGAGGACCCTAAGTTTCCGGCGCGTGGTCTAGGATTTATACAAGATATTGATTGGATTGAAAAAAAAGCGACTGTACTTGTTGAGGAAGAATACCGTGGAGTACTAGAAGGCGAACAAGAGATTCAAACAGGTATGGTGTGTCGCTCACTAGATGTAATTGAAAAACCACTTGAAGTATTTTATGAGCAAATTGCCATGCGTAATGCTACAGGGTTAGCCGCTGTCGAAAAAACGGAAGAAAAACGCCAGGAGTGGTTTCGAAAATTTTATAAACAGCTAGTGAACTTAAATTTTGTGCCTGCTGGTCGTGTATTATACGGAGCTGGCTCTCAAACCGAAGTGACTTTTTTTAATTGTTATGTTATGCCTTTCGTACCGGATTCTCGTGAAGGTATCTCGGAACACCGTAAACAAGTGATGGAGATTATGAGTCGCGGTGGTGGCGTTGGTACGAACGGTTCAACATTGAGACCACGTAACACGTTAGCACGAGGTGTTAATGGAAAATCATCTGGTTCAGTATCATGGTTAGACGATATTGCTAAATTGACTCATTTAGTTGAACAAGGTGGATCAAGACGTGGTAAATAGTGTGCCTCGTCTATAAACGAATCTTGCGAATTGCTGGAAACCCCTAAAGCTTAATACACTACAACGTAGCTGGTAACAGCAAGCGTGAACGTTTTAAAAGTATTAAGATATAACAATGGGCAATCAGCAGCGAAGCGTCTTTGGAAACAAAGATGAACGTTCAACGACTACTGAAACTTCCTAAGTAAAAACAGGTATATGGAAGAAGTAAGCCATAGTCTGAGGTAACTAGACTATTGGGGCGCAAGACAAAGATGTTCTTTGAAGATATAGTCTGAACTTACATGAAAGTGTAAGAGACAGGCAGAAATGACCTGTCCCACTCGATAGAGTGAGTAACAAATCTTGGCTCAAATGATAATGCTCGCCGATTGGCACCCAGATATAATTGAATTTATTATCTCTAAAATGCAAAATCCAAGAATACTCCGTTATTTAATAGAAATCACAAACGATGAGCAAATCAGAAAAGCAGCACAAGATAAATTGAAGTTTACACCTTTAACGGAGCAAGAGCGCGTCATGTACCAAAGCATTGTGAATTATCGTAATATTGAAGGTAATGGCGGCTTTGATGAAAAAATTATTGCGGATGCAGCGCAAAAGTTAAAAACAGGGGGCACGTATAGTGTACATAACTCTGAATTCTTAACAGGTGCCAATATTTCAGTTTGTTTAACGAAGGACTTTATGGATGCAGTAGATCGTGATGATGTGTACGAACTGCGTTTTCCTGATGTAGAAAGCTATAATGCTAGTGATATGAAAGATTATAATGAAAAGTGGCATGAAGTCGGCGATGTACGAGAATGGGAAGCAATGGGTTACAAAGTTCGTACGTACCGAAAGATTCAAGCAAAAGAGCTTTGGAATTTAGTCAACGTATGTGCGACATATTCAGCGGAACCTGGTATATTTTTTATGGATAATGCGAATGACATGACAAACGCTCGTGCTTATGGTCAAAAGGTAGTCGCGACTAATCCGTGCGGGGAGCAGCCACTCGCGCCGTATTCTGTTTGTAATTTGGCTGCAGTGAACTTAGCAAATATGGCGGATAAGCAAACAAAAACGCTAAACATTGAAAAATTAAAAGAAACCGTTCGTGTTGGCGTTAGACTTCAGGATAACGTTATTAATGCGACACCATACTTTTTAAATGAAAACAAAAAGCAAGCACTGGGCGAACGACGCGTCGGTCTTGGTGTCATGGGCTTGCATGATCTTCTCATATACTGTGAAACGGAGTATGGATCTGAGCCTGGTAATGCGTTAGTCGATAAAGTCTTCGAAACGATAGCTGTTACGGCTTATGAAGAGTCGATTGAATTGGCGAAGGAAAAAGGCAGCTTCCCGTTTTTAGTCGGTGAAACAGAAGAAGAAACGATATCTTTGCGCGAAGCCTTCACTAATTCAGGCTTTATGAAAAAGATGCCTATTCATGTAAGAGAAGATATTTTGAAATACGGTATACGAAATTCTCATTTATTGACTGTTGCCCCAACGGGAAGTACAGGGACAATGGTAGGAGTATCAACAGGATTAGAACCTTATTTTTCCTTCTCATATTTCCGAAGTGGACGTCTTGGGAAGTTTATCGAAGTAAAAGCAGATATTGTTCAAGAATATTTAGAACAGCATCCTGAAGCAGACCCAAATAATTTACCACATTGGTTTGTGTCTGCGATGGAATTATCAGCCGAAGCACATGCGGATGTCCAATGCGTCATTCAGCGTTGGATTGACAGTTCCATTAGTAAAACCGTAAACGCTCCGCGAGGATACACCGTAGAACAAGTAGAGAAAGTGTATGAGAGATTATACAAAGGTGGCGCAAAAGGCGGCACAGTGTACGTTGATGGAAGTCGTGATACACAGGTGTTAACGCTAAAAGCAGAAGAAAATACTTTAGATGACGGCGATCAACTCGAACTTCTAGAGAATGAAAAGAAGCCTGTCGTCATTGTCGATACAATTATTGATTTGCATGCAACTGACGTAACTATTGGATCTGAAGTAGGCAACATCTGTCCCGTTTGTCGCCAAGGAACAGTCGAGGACCTAGGTGGTTGCAATACATGTACAAGCTGCGGTGCGCAATTGAAATGTGGATTATAAAAAACTAAAAAAAGCAAACTTGTAGATTTGAAAGAAAGTTTAACCGTTTTAAATAAAGATTAACTGTTTATAAAAAAGTTGCACTGTTTTACCCCTTTGGATTAATTATCTAAAGGGGTGTTTTTATGTCAAAAAGAAGTCATAATTAATAATGTACAACACGATCAAAAGGAATGTAAAAGTCTTATTTAAAAAAAATTGAGTAATATTAATCGTATAGAGTATCTGAGAAAAATACCTATAAGGTTAAGGTGCTACGGATAGTCTTTAAATCGTAGCATCTAGCTAAGTATACTAAAACGGCAAGGTCAAAAGGACCTTGCCGTTGCTTTTACATCGATAAATTTTGGTCTTTAAGTCTAGATACATCTTGTGCTTTTAAATTAACAAATACATTAATAACAAAAATTACAACACTTAGAGCTAATACATTGGCTCCGATTATGACTAATGGTAATAATGTAGCATTCCCGTACAGAAGAAAACCAAGACCTAACATAAAGAGAGGAAGGGAAATATTGTACGCCCAGAAATGAATTTTCCCGAGGATTGATTCTCCTAGCTTAGGAAATAAATGATACATAAACCCAAAAATGGCCATAGAGGCCCAACCAACTAAGTTTACATGAGCATGTACCCCCTTAAGCGCATGATCACCTGCTGATTCCATAAAAATGCCAATTCCAACTCCAATAAGAAAATATAATGCCGCAATCTTAAGAAAACGAACTCCCATCAAAAATCCCCCTTGGAAAAAGTTGGATATTTAGAATCATTCACTACACTACCATATTCTTTTCTAGTTCATAATATGTTCACATATTTTTATTTGATTTTTTGGTGATTGTATGAAACCAAAATTTACATTAACAAATTTATTTTAAACGGTAAAAGCTAACACATAGGAGGGATGATTATGGAGCCATTTATGCCTCAATTAGTGTATGTTGAACCACAAGCCTTAGAGTATCCCTTAGGGCGTGAGCTTTTAGAGAAATTTGAAAAGATGAATATTGAGATTCGTGAGACAACCTCACATAATCAGATTCGAAACTTGCCTGGTGACAATGAATTACAAAAATACCGAGTAGCTAAATCCACTCTTGTAGTCGGGATCCGTCGGACTCTGAAATTCGATACATCAAAGCCATCTGCTGAATATGCGATACCATTAGCTACCGGTTGCATGGGGCATTGCCACTATTGTTATTTGCAAACGACATTAGGAAGTAAGCCTTACATTCGCACGTATGTAAATTTAGAAGACATCTTTGATCAGGCTCAAAAATATATGGATGAACGGGCACCTGAAATTACGCGCTTTGAAGCAGCTTGTACATCCGATATAGTAGGCTTAGATCACTTAACACATTCACTTAAGAAGACAATTGAATTTATTGGACAAACTGATCTAGGTCGACTTCGATTTGTTACAAAGTACCATCATGTCGATCACTTGCTAGATGCAAAGCATAATGGGAAAACTAGATTCCGCTTTAGTGTAAACTCAAGGTATGTTATTAAAAATTTTGAGCCAGCTACATCTTCTTTTGATGAAAGACTAGAGGCTGCTAAAAAAGTTGCCCATGCTGGTTATCCTCTTGGTTTTATTGTTGCACCAATTTATATGCATGATGATTGGCAGGAAGGATACTATGAACTTTTTGAACGTCTGTCCCGTTCGTTAGAGGGCGTAAATATTCCTGATTTAACGTTCGAGTTAATTCAACATCGTTTTACGAAACCAGCTAAAAAAGTGATAGAACAACGTTATCCTAAGACTAAGTTGGATCTTGATGAGAGTAAGAGAAAATATAAATGGGGTCGCTACGGTATTGGGAAATATGTTTATAAAACAGAAGAAGCGGCAGATTTAGAAGGCACGATGCGTCAATATATCTCGCAATTTTTTCCGAATGCTACCATTCAGTATTTTACGTAATACATTACCTGCAATCCGAGCATCGCTTGTCACGATGAATAAGATGGTGTAAACTTTTAATGACATAGATGTTTCGGATTGGAGGGGATTCTCATGCCTACACCAAGCATGGAGGATTACATAGAACAAATATACATACTTATTGAAGATAAAGGTTATGCTCGCGTTTCAGATATTGCGGAAGCATTGTCTGTTCACCCCTCTTCTGTTACAAAAATGGTGCAAAAACTAGATAAAGATGGATATTTGATTTATGAAAAATATCGTGGACTTATATTAACGCAAAAAGGCAAGAAAATAGGGAAACGCCTTGTCTATCGTCATGATCTATTAGAGCAATTTTTGCGCATCATTGGAGTAGAAGAAGATAAAATATATAATGATGTTGAAGGTATTGAGCATCATTTAAGCTGGAATGCTATTGACCGCATAGGCGACGTTGTCCAATATTTTGAAGAAGACGATGCACGTGTAAATGAACTAAGAAGTGTGCAAAAAACTAACGAGGAACAAAACTGACAGTAACTAATATACATAGGCTTAGAAGACTCGGGTGTTTAACCGAGTTTTTTTGTTTGATTTTTTCAATAAGACAATACGTAATTCTACTGAGCAACATAGCTAAATCCATTTTTTAGAGATGTGATTGTAATTCGAAGTGAGTTCGTTTTGCTATGAAAAATTATAAGAGGTGTTTGAATTTCTATTAAGACATAACAAATTCTTTATAAAATAATTAATTATTTTGATGTGTTCTGTACTATTTTGTTATCCCACTTATTAATATGGTAAAGAAACGCTAAAAAGGGGATGGCATTGGATGTATATTGATGGTGTTTTTTCTGGTGGGGGGGTCAAGGGCTTTGCCTTAATTGGGGCATATCAAGCTATTGAGGAGCGTGGTTTGAAGTTTAAAAGGATAGCAGGGACAAGTGCCGGTTCTATTATAGCTTGTCTTATTATGGCAGGGTATTCAAGTAAAGAGCTTCTTAAAATAATGGAAGAAATTGACGCCATACAATTTCTTGACCCTCGTAAGCTTTTATTCAAAAATCCAGTATCTAAATGGATCCTGTTATATTTTTATATGGGATTATATAAAGGAGAGGCATTAGAGCAATGGCTTTCTGTTAAGTTAGCGGAAAAGGGTGTTGTTACGTTTGCTGACTTGCCTAAGGAATCTTTAAGAGTAGTAGCTTCAGATCTCTCTCGGGGTCGAATTCTTACCCTTCCTGATGATTTACCTGTTTATAACTATGATGCTCGGACATTTCCGGTTGCCAAAGCTATTAGAATGAGCTGTAGCATACCATATTTTTTCGAGCCAGTGAAACTAAAAACTCAAAATGGAACGGCAGTTATCGTTGATGGTGGTGTTTTAAGTAATTTTCCTATTTGGTTGTTTTGGGGGCAAAATAATTTGCGCCGTAAAGAGAGACCTGTGTTAGGAATTAAGCTTAGTGCCAAAGATGAAAATGCACAACAAAATAAAATTTATAATGCAATAGACTTGTTCGGTGCATTATTTGAAACAATGAAGGATGCTCATGATGCAAGATATGTATCTCGTAAGCATGAAAAGGATATTATCTTTATTCCTGTCGAACATACTCTATCAACAGAATTTTCATTAACAGAAGAAAAAAAGCTGCAATTAACACAAATAGGCTATGAGACAGCAAAATCATTTTTAAAGTCATGGTGCTACTGATTTGTTGATAGTACATTAGCAACATCTGTTTTAGTTATTTGTAGTTTGATAAAAATGTAAGGAGCTACAAAACATACCCAAAAGCCTAGCGCTAAACTAAGCACAGGTTGCCAGTAAATCGCTAAGATACCAAATATGGTAGCAGGTAACAAGCCAATAAAAAAAACAGTAGGTAAAGCTGTGAGTGGCACGGGGTTCATTTTTACTTTAATGTTCTCTAAGAAATTTCCAATACCTGCACCAAGTAGAAATAAAGCTAATGTCCAAGTAGTACTACTTTGATCAATTAATAATAATATGATAGGTACGGAAATTATACTAAATAAAATAAAGGTTTCCCTAGCTTCATGTAATGTAGTGAACAGTCTATATATGCTTGAGAAAATTAAAATACCAACAAAAGCTTCTGCAATTATGTTCCAACCTATGAATATTGAAGCAACTAACAAGGATATTATATAAAGTACAAAGGTAGGCAAGCGAAACGGTTGTATTTCAGCTATTTCTAGTATATATAAACATAAGATAGTAGCAATCATAATAACAGAACCGTTCAATAATGTAGTGTCTAACGTCAAGGATGACATAATACCATGTGCTAATACTATACTAAGTGCAATACTATACAATAGAACAAAGCTAGTTTCTTTATCTCTGTGCCAATATAAAATAAAAGACAATATCAATAAAGTGTAAGAAAAACTTATCATGTCCTTTTACCCCCCTTTTAAAAAGTAGGCCTTCGTTTATATTATACTACACCCGAATCTAAACAATAATACGTAATGCAGCCATCAATATTCATTAACCTAAAAAAAAACAAGCCCTTCTAAAAAAAGGCTCGATTTTTCTTTTTCCCTTTTTTCCCTTCAATCACTGTTAAGTGACTGGCTCTTTTACGTTTGTCAGAGTCATTTCTTAACGGTTTTTTAATTGAAGATACTTTTGCTTTTGGCTGTATTGTTGTATTATTTTTCACTATCTTTCTAACTGGTGAAGGTTGGTGAGTTTGATAGCGTTTCTTAGATTGCTTAACTGCATTAATGTAATTGGAACGACCTGGAATACTCTTATTCGTGAGGTGGCGATACAGCAGAAATCCTAGCCCAATTATAATTGCAAAAATAACAATCCGCTGTAAAAAACCAATTGGATTTGTGATGAAGCTATAAACAACACCAATGCCTGCTAACATAAGCAGAACAACGATCCATGAAGACATAGACTTGAAACGCAAGAATACCACCTCCGGTCAATTTTTTATTTACCTACCATAAAAATTTTTATGTGGTAAGGTATATGCTGTTTTTTTGTCTTATTATCGGAGCCTAAGATTGTGAACTTTTTTGAAGTCGCAAATTATTGAATGACAAATTGGGGAGAACGAGGTGATCGAAAACACAAGTCGCTCTAACTCCAATTGAAACGGCTCACATTTCAAATGAATATTAGGAAGATGCGACGACAAATAGTGTCTATTCTGATATTTTACAAAAAAATAATCAAAAGCTCTATAGGCTAATATTCACTTTATATTATACCCCTTTTTCCACAAAATTACACTAATTTGGCATGGGCATTTAACGATATCATTCTTCATCATGATTATAGCCTGAATGGTTATACTACAAATGGAGGTGTTTATATTGCAAAATAATTCAAGTGAACAAAATGAAAAATTAGAACAAAATCAGCGAGAAAAGCCAATTTCATTTCCTGTAAAAATTTTAATGATTGGTCTATTCGGAGGATTATTTTGGAGTTTCTTAGGGTATTTAGCTTATATAATTAATTTCACAGAAATTGCTCCGAATATGATCTTAGAACCTTGGGCAGTTGGTGAATGGAAACAAACGATATTAGGTCAATTTATTTCTATTGTAGTTATAGGTGCAATATCAATTGCTGTTGCTTTTTTATATTATGCTGTATTGAAGAAGTATCAAAATATTTGGATAGGAGCTATATTCGGTGCTGTTCTTTGGGGAGTTGTGTTTTATTTGTTAAATCCAATCTTTCAAAATGTACCTGCTGTAACAGAACTTAAGCGAAATACGATAATAACAAATGTATGCTTATATATATTATATGGTGTATTTATAGGGTACTCTATTACGTTTGAGTATAATGAATTACAGGTTAATAATCGTGAAGAACAAAATACACCTGAGACTCAAACTGCTGATGCCACATAAAAAATAAATAAAATAGTGATAAAGAATGATTTGTGATAGAATGTTGTAGGGAACACATCCTGCTAACGTTTTTCACAAATGAGAGCGTGTTTGTGCAGGGCAAAAGAGGAGTCTTCAAAATGAAACTGCTATTATTAAATGGGCCTAATTTGAATCGACTTGGACTTCGAGAGCCTGCCGTTTATGGACATACAACTTTAAAGCAGCTCGAAGCGAACTTAACAACATTTGCTGTTGACCACAACGTACAATTAACATGTGCACAGTCAAACCATGAAGGTGTATTAATTGATATGATTCATAACGCAGAGGATATGTACAGTGGAATCATTTTTAACCCAGGTGCATACACGCATTATAGCTACGCTTTACGTGATGCTATAGCTAGTGTCACAGTGCCTGTTATTGAAGTTCATATTTCGAACATACATGCACGTGAATCCTTTCGTCATCAATCTGTGATAGCACCTGTTGTTAAAGGGCAAATTGCTGGTTTAGGGCTATATGGGTATAAGGTGGCATTACTTGCCTTGCTAGATATTTTAAGGGGGGAGACAGATGGAAAGTCGTATTGAGAAACTCCGCGAGATGTTTGATACACATAAGATTGACGGTTTGGTTATCTCAAGTAGCATTAATAGACAATACGTAACACGTTTTACTGGTTCGGCCGGTGTGGCTGTTATTAGTAAAACGACAGCGGTTTTTATTACAGATTTTCGCTATGTAGAACAAGCAAATAAACAGATCTCTGGGTTTAGTATTATTAAGCATGAAGGACCTATCATAGAAGAAATCGCTAAAACCGTCAAAAGTATGGGCATTAAAAAGCTAGGTTTTGAGCAAGATCATATGACATACTCTACATATAACAGCTATGATAATGCAATAGATACTGAGCTTGTGCCCGTTTCAGGTCTGGTCGAAAGTTTACGACTATATAAAAATGCTGAAGAACTTTCGATTATGAAACAAGCTGCGCAGATTGCTGATGCAGCATTTGATCATATTTTAACCTACATACGTCCAGGAATAAGAGAAGTGGATGTTGCTAACGAGTTGGAATTCTTTATGCGTAAGCAAGGAGCAGTTTCATCTTCTTTTGATATTATAGTAGCTTCTGGATATCGTTCGGCATTACCTCATGGAGTCGCTAGTGATAAGGTTATTGAGAAGGGTGAGTTTGTAACTCTTGACTTCGGTGCCTATTATAAAGGATACTGCTCTGATATTACGAGAACTTTAGCTGTTGGAGAAGTTAGCGATGAGTTAAAGAAAATATATAATATCGTTCTTGAAGCGCAGCTACGTGGCATGAACGGAATTAAGCCCGGACTAACAGGTCGCGAAGCGGACGCATTAACAAGAGATTATATTACTGAGCAAGGATATGGTGAGTATTTCGGGCATTCCACAGGGCATGGCTTGGGGATGGAGGTTCACGAAGGTCCAGGACTATCTGTTCGTTCAGATATTGTGCTTAAACCTGGAATGGTTGTGACAGTAGAGCCTGGTATTTATGTTCCAAATCTTGGCGGTGTTCGGATTGAAGATGATACAGTTATAACAGAAAATGGAAACGAAACCTTAACATTTTCTACAAAAGACTTAGTTACACTATAACACTCTGGGAGGATATTAAGCATGATTTCAGTAAATGATTTTCGTACAGGTTTAACAATTGAGGTCGATGGGGGAATTTGGCAAGTTATCGATTTCCAACACGTAAAGCCGGGGAAAGGTGCAGCGTTTGTGCGTTCAAAACTTCGTAACTTACGTACTGGTGCCGTACAAGAAAAGACTTTCCGTGCAGGTGAAAAAGTTGAAAAAGCGCATATTGAAAATCGTAAAATGCAATATTTATATGCAAGTGGAGATATGCATGTCTTCATGGACAACGAATCATATGAACAGCTCGAATTAGCAGCAGCTCAAATTGAACGTGAGCTGAAATTTTTAAAAGAGAACATGGAAGTACATATTATGATGTATCAAACAGAAACATTAGGTGTGGAACTACCTAACACTGTAGAATTAAAAGTTGTTGAGACAGAGCCAGGCATTAAAGGTGATACCGCACAAGGTGGTTCTAAATCTGCTGTTCTTGAAACAGGTCTTTCCGTACAGGTACCATTATTCATTAACGAAGGTGATGTACTTATTATCAACACGTCTGAAGCTAGCTACGTTTCACGTGCATAACAAATAGCATAACTAGGCCCACACTCTTTATAGAGTGTGGGTTTTTTGTGTTTAGAATAGCGTTGGTATGTTAATTGGTATGTTAAAAGCGATGGTGAAGCTGAAGGAAGGCCTACGTAATTAATCAATAGAGTTGTGTTGATTTTTGTCAATTAAAGTCTATTTTTTAGGTGTCTGGCACCGACAAAATTATTTATTCCAAAACATGAATCTATAGTAATCCTCCAACAAACTCTACGATAGAAAAACATACTTTCGAAAGTTGACATCTTCAATAAATTAATTTTCACTTCTTAAACCCTATATGTGCGCATATGCTTGTACAAAACTTTGTTTTATGGAGGGACTATGAAAAAGTTTCTTTCTTCCTTAGATTCTACTGTCTTATCAATGGCTGGTCTTCGTTTTGTATCAGCATCAATTGAGTTTTGTGCAGCTATCTTAATTCTATTGTTTAACGATGTGAAAAAAGCAATTGTTATTAACTCTTTACTAGCTGTTGTAGGCCCGGTCATCTTAATTACATCAATGACTCTAGGTTTAATTAAACTTGCTGGTGATATCTCACTTATTAATCTACTATTTATTGCTGGCGGTGTAGGGTTAATTTTAATAGGAATATATCGATAGTTTGTCATAAATAGACGAGCTTAACCATACATTGAAAGTGATATAGAAAAGGAACCACAAAAGCAAGACTGTGTTAGAGGTGCCATATGCTGCATAAGTAATAATTATAAGGAGGCATGCAGATGCACGAACTGCTTACATTACTTCCGTCGTCTATTTCATCTAGTATTGCGGCAAAACCTCCTTCGCTGTTAGCAGAAATAGAGGAAATACGAATGAGGGTTGAACGTCCATTAGAGTTAGTAATTCATGGCGAACCTCAATATTTGTCATATATTGTTTCAAAGGAGGATGCCTCTTTATTTTTAAATAAAATTAGTCAATTCTCGATATATGCTCTCGAGGAGGAACTAAAACGAGGCTATATTACAGTGCAAGGTGGACATCGAATTGGATTAGCAGGAAAAGTTGTGACAGAGCAAGGTGTCGTTAAATTTATTCGTGATGTGACGAGCTTTAATATCCGTATAGCAAAGCAAAAAATAGGCTTAGCAGATGAATTAATTCCATACATTTATGATGAAGCTTGGTATAACACGATAATTATTGGACCACCACAAAGTGGGAAAACTACAATGTTACGAGATATAGCTCGCTATATTAGTAGTGGTAATAAGGATGCACGTATTATCGCTAAAAAGGTTGGAATTGTTGATGAACGATCTGAAATAGCTGGCTGTTTAAAAGGAATTCCTCAACATACGTTTGGGCCTCGTGTTGATGTTTTGGATGCCTGTCCAAAAGCTGAAGGGATGATGATGATGATAAGGAGCATGAGCCCGGATGTTCTTGTTGTTGACGAGATTGGCAGGATGGAAGATGCAGAAGCTATCTTAGAAGCTGTGAATGCAGGCGTATCACTTGTTATGACTGTACATGGTACATCTTATAGTGATCTGTACAGAAGACCATCTCTTCAGAAAATAATGGAGGTAGGTGTATTTACTAGGCTTGTAGAGTTATCTAGACGTCATGGTCCAGGTACTATTGAGAAAATTCTAACACCTGAGAAAGAAGACATCTACCAGAAAGCGATGGTGACATAAAGATGAAAATAATCGGCGCTATCATTATTCTGCTAGCCACAACTTGGACAGGGTTTGAGGTTTCGAAAAGTTTAAGTGAGAGGCCAAGACAGCTTAGATTATTAAAAACAGCATTACAATCGTTAGAGGCAGAAATCATGTTTAGTCACACACCGCTTCGAGATGCATCCATGCATATTGCTAGACAACTTCCACGACCGTTATCTTGGTTGTTTGACTGCTTTTCCAAACGATTAGGTGATCAGCATGTGAGTGCTAGTATCGCCTGGAATGATAGCCTGGATGATATATGGCGACATACAGCTTTAAAGGACAATGAGCGAGAAATCCTGAAACAATTCGGAGAGACGCTTGGGCAGCATGATTTATTTTCTCAACAAAAACATATCCATTTGGCAATATCACATTTAGAACGAGAAGAACAAGATGCTAAGGATAAACAGTTACGATATGAAAAGATGATGAAAAGCCTTGGTGTATTAACCGGTTTGTTATTAATCATTTTATTGATGTAGCGACAGGAGGATAAAGATGGGAATTGATGTAGACGTAATTTTTAGAATTGCAGGTATTGGTATAGTGGTAGCGTTTTTAGTTACGGTTCTTGAACAAATGGGGAAAAAGGAATATGCGCAATGGGTGACTTTATTAGGTTTTATTTATATTTTGTTTATGGTCGCAAGCATCGTCCAAGATCTTTTTCAAAAAATTAAATCGGTATTCCTGTTCCAAGGCTAGTAAAAGGAGGGGGCGGCTATCGAAATATTACAAATTGTTGGGTTCGGACTTGTTGTGACCTTTCTCGCACTGGTCCTGAAGGAACAAAAGCCTAATTTCGCCTTTCTTCTTGTTGTTTTTGCAGGAGTTGCGATTTTTTTGTTCCTCCTGGACCAGATTGTAAATATTATTCGAATGCTTGAAAGAATAGCTATAAATTCAAATGTGAATTTAATTTATGTAGAAACAATTCTAAAAATTATAGGTATTGCCTATATTGCTGAATTTGCAGTTCAAATAACGAAGGATGCAGGCCAAGGTGCCATTGCTTCTAAAATTGAATTAGGTGGAAAAATTTTAATTTTAGCAATGGCAATTCCCATATTAACAGCGATTATTGAAACGATAATTGGGCTTATACCTTCTTAACTAGGGGTGAAACAATGAAGCGAATTATTTTGATTGTCATAGGAGCTGTATTCTTCTTGTTTCTACCTGCCCCTCCTGGTCATGCAGCAGCACAACCAGATAATCTCGTTGAACAACAGTTGGACAAGCTAGGTTTACATGAGGTTGAACAATACTGGAATGAAATAGTTACGAAATATGGTGGGTTTTTGCCGGAAAGTCAGAAGGGCACTTTATATGAGTTTATTAAGGGTGAAAAGCAATTCTCATTAAAAGATTGGTTTGCTGGATTTTTAAAATTTTTAATGTATGAGCTTCTTGCTAATGGCAAGCTTCTAGGAACATTAATTTTGCTAACAGTGTTTAGTATGTTTTTGCAAAATCTACAGAATGCGTTCGAAAACAGCACGGTTAGTAAAGTAGCTTATGCCCTCGTTTATTTAGTGTTAATCATTATTGCATTAAATAGCTTTCATGTTGCCATCTCATACACAGAAACAGCTATAAAAAGTATGAGTAATTTTATTATCGCCTTGCTTCCATTGTTAATTGCTCTATTA
Source organism: Bacillus sp. HMF5848 (assembly GCF_003944835.1). GTDB lineage: Bacteria > Bacillota > Bacilli > Bacillales > HMF5848 > HMF5848. The sequence continues at coordinate 2,809,123 of NZ_RWIV01000001.1, read as the reverse complement.
GCAACTAGTGGAGGAGCAATCTCAGCAGCATTTTTTCATCCAATTATCATATTTATGATGAATACAAGCGGTCTTTTGATTCAATATTTTGTACTTCCTTTAATATTCCTATCCGCCTTACTTTCTATAGTAAGTACGATAAGTGAAAACTATAAAGCGACCCAGTTAGCTGATCTACTAAGAAATATTAGTATAGGAACATTAGCTACCTTTTTGACTATTTTCCTTGGTGTCATCTCCGTGCAAGGGGCTACATCAGCAGCAACGGATGGCCTAACTGTACAGACGGCAAAGTTTATTACATCTAATTTCATACCAGTGTTAGGCCGTGCGTTTACTGATGCTGCAGATACTGTTATAAGTGCTTCGGTTGTATTGAAAAATACTGTCGGGATTGCTGGAGTTGCTATTTTGCTTTTATTAGCTGCATTTCCAGCTTTAAAAGTATTCGCCTTGGCTTTCATTTATAAATTTGCCGCTGCAATCCTACAACCATTGGGGGGCGGTCCTGTTATTGCTTGCTTAAATATTATTAGTAAATCGGTCATTTATATTTTTGCTGCATTAGCGATAGTGTCTTTAATGTTCTTTTTGAGTATTACCGTTATTATCGCAGCTGGAAATATTACTATGATGATGCGGTGAGGAGGGATAAGATTGGCGTTTATTACAGATTGGATTAAAAACATAATTTTGTTTATCTTATTGGCCACTGTGATGGACATGCTTCTTCCTAAATCATCGTTCCAAAAATATGTGAAGATGGTAACAGGATTGTTATTATTGATGGTCGTTTTCCAACCAATAATGCAGTTAATAAATAGAGACTTTGATGATGTAATCACAGCGATAACTATTCCAGAGACAAAAAACGATGAAAATATAGAAAATTTAATAGAAATGAAGAAAAAAGAAATACAAGCCTCACAACATGCATATATTTTAGAACAAATGGCTGTCCAAATGGAAACGGACATACAGGAGGAGTTGGTGCAAGAATATGGGTTAAAGGTGGAAGATGTCATACTAAGCGTCGAGGAGAATGGTTCTGACTTAGATTTAACAAATCAAAATGTGAATGTTCAAGTAGTAGTATCAGAAGGTCGGCAAGAGAATGCAGTTGCAGTTGTCAAGCCTATTACCATTGATACTAATCAACCACATGAACCTATAAAAAATAAAGAAGATTATTCTCCTGTGCTTAAATTTTTAAGTATTAAATGGGGTGTAGATGAGAGCAAAATTTCCATACATGTAAAAGGGGGGGAGGATTAAACATATGAGTCAAAATAGTACATGGTGGCAGAAAATACAATCATTTATAAAAAAAGATGGCGAATCACCACCTTCACAACCAGTAACAAAGTGGCGTTATGCCATCATAATCCTTGTAGCTGGTGTTACTCTTATGATGTTTGGAAATTGGTTTGCAGGTACGAACAGGAATGATGCTGTGCCAACCTTTAATGCTACCGCACCAAATGAAGATGTGGCCACGTTTGGACAAAAGGAAGAAAGCAACCCACAAACTATTTTAGAGTACGAACGAATGTATGAGAACCAGCTAAAGGAAGCTTTAGATGAAATAGTCGGTGTAAGTGATGTGACTATCGTCGTTAATGTTGATGCAACTGAATCGAAAGTGCTAGAGAAAAATATAGTAACACAAAATCAAACAACCGATGAAACAGATCGAGAGGGTGGTAAGCGCAGAGTCGAAGATGTTTCTAGGGATGAGCAAGTTGTCGTTATTCGAAATGGAGAACAAGAAGTACCAATTATTTTAAAAACAAAAAAACCTGAAATACGAGGGGTTTTGATTGTAGCAAACGGTGCTGATAATGTACAAGTGAAAAAATGGATACTTGAAGCAGTAACGAGTGTTCTAGATGTACCGGTACACCGTGTTGCAGTTTTACCGAAAAAAGATAAGGGGGAATCTTAAAATGTTATTGAAAAAGCAAACTGTTTGGTTGTTAACTATGTTGAGCCTTGTAGCTGTTCTATCTGTATATTATATAACTTCACCTGTAGAGGATGAGCTTGCTTATACCGAACAAGATGTAGCCCAAGAGAATGAGATGCAACAAACTGAAGATATGGCAACGATAGGTGAGAGTAATGGAACTGTAGAGCAAGCAGAGGATGGATCTGTCACATCCAGTTTGGCAACAAACGACTTCTTCATGACAGCACGTATGCAATATGAGGACTCTAGAAGTCGTATACAAGAGAATTTAACTTCAATTATGGCATCAACAAATTTACCAACAGACAAGATTAATGAGGCGAGCGAAAAATTACAAGATCTAACTTATATTATGGAAAAAGAAAAAATCATCGAAACATTAATAAAAAGCGAATTAGGTTTTTCTGAAGCGTTAGTGTACGCTGAAGATAATCATGTAAAGGTAACTGTCCAGTCCGAACAGTTATCAGCAAAAGAAGCAAATGATATTATGCACATGGTTCGTCAAGAAATAAAAGGAATTAATGATGTGTATGTAAGTTTCTTGCCACCAGTAAGCGAATAATTTTATAGAAAGTTAGATTAGTAGCACACTGAGGAGGTGTGCTACTTTCGTGTGCTAAGGATGGGTAGTAAGAGATCATTTGATGACTTATAATATAATAAGGTACTAGAACTAGATACTATTTTTGCTGTTCATTAATACTATCTGTATGGTATAATGATATTCGTCACGTTCGTACATAAATATTGATGCAATTTAACAAAAGGTTATCCTTAAATAAATGATTTAAATGATGGTATGAGCTCGAGAATTGAAAATGCTTTAAGAAAGACTCATTATACTTCGACCTTTTTTCTGTTAATATTTAGAATTTTTAATGAACGTATTCATAATAGTATTGAATGGTGTATACGACTGTCGTATCATGGTAACGTAGTATACTTTTTCCAAAAAATCGGATAAGGGGTGTGACTCATGTTAAAGATCCAGGAAATTCGAGAGTTGATTCGGTTAGTTGATCAGTCAAACATTGAAGAATTTGTTTTTGAGAGTGATGGAACGAAGGTGAAAATGAAAAAGCCAGGAACCGGTGTTTCTGTGCAAGCTGTGCCATCTGTAACAGTCGCAGAGCCGGTAGCGCAAAGTGTATCTGCACCAGTTCAACCAGCTCCGCAAGCGGAAGCGCCAAAACCACCGGTTAAGGAAGAAGTGAAGGAAACGGGAAAAGAGGAAACAGTCGCGGAGGCTGACAACTTACATAAAATTACGTCGCCAATGGTAGGGACGTTCTATTCATCACCAAACCCTGATGCACCAGTCTATGTGAAACCAGGTGATAAGATTACAAATGATACAGTAGTGTGTATTGTTGAGGCTATGAAGTTATTTAATGAAATTGAAGCTGAAGTAGCAGGTGAAGTTGTAGAGGTGCTTGTGAAAAACGGCCAATTAGTTGAATATGGCCAACCGCTCTTTTTAGTGAAACCTGAATAAGGGGTGAGGAAGAATGTTACGAAAAGTGCTCATCGCAAATCGTGGGGAAATAGCAGTACGAATTATTCGTGCTTGTAAAGAGCTTGGCATTGAAACGGTCGCTGTTTTTTCAGAAGCAGATCGTGATGCACTACACGTCCAGCTAGCAGATGAGGCGTATTGCATTGGGCCAACAGCCTCAAAAGATAGCTATTTGAATTTTACAAATATCGTAAGTGTAGCAACATTAACCGGTAGTGACGGAATACATCCCGGCTATGGGTTTTTAGCTGAGAATGCTAATTTTGCTGAGCTATGCCGCGAATGTAATATTACGTTTATCGGTCCTTCGCCTGAAGCGATCAAAGCAATGGGAACAAAAGACGTTGCGAGAGAAACAATGCGTGAAGCTGGTGTGCCTATTGTGCCAGGTTCAAAAGGTATTATTAAAGATACAGAAGATGCCATTGAATTAGCAAACAAGATTGGCTACCCAGTTATAATTAAAGCTACTGCAGGTGGCGGTGGAAAAGGAATTCGCGTCGCCAAGAACGAGCAGGAGCTGATAAAAGGTATAAATGTGACACAGCAGGAAGCTGCGACGGCGTTTGGCAACCCTGGTGTTTATATTGAAAAATTCATCGAAGATTTCCGTCACGTTGAAATTCAAATACTTGCAGATTCCTTTGGACATGCTGTACATTTAGGTGAACGCGATTGTACTATACAAAGACGAATGCAAAAGCTTCTTGAGGAAACACCTTCGCCAGCTATTACAGAAGACCTTCGTCAACAGATGGGTGACGCGGCAGTTAAGGCTGCGTTAGCTGTAAATTATACTGGTGCTGGGACAGTTGAATTCATTTTCGATTATCGTGAGAAAAAGTTTTACTTTATGGAAATGAATACACGCATACAAGTTGAGCATCCTGTTACAGAGATGGTATCAGGTGTCGATTTAATTAGAGAAATGCTTTTAATTGCATCAGGTAAACCATTAGCAATGAAGCAAGAAGATATTACGTTTAACGGTTGGGCGATTGAATGTCGGATTAATGCAGAAAACCCTGAAAAGAATTTTATGCCGTCACCAGGTAGAATCAACATGTACTTACCACCAGGTGGCTATGGGGTACGCGTTGACTCAGCCTGTTATCCTGGCTATATGATTCCGCCATTTTACGATTCTATGGTTGCAAAATTAATTGTGCATGCACCTACACGTGAAGAAGCAATCGCTCGTATGAAACGTGCATTAAGTGAATTTGTTATAGAAGGTGTTTACACAACTATACCTTTCCATATAAAATTAATGGACCATGAGAAATTTATTGGTGGCGAATTTAATACAAAATTTTTAGAAATGTACGACATCATGAAGTCATAGACTATAATAAGGAGGTGCATTAGCTTGACGGAAAATAATTTGCTAGATATGAATCCAGGGGAGACTGGCTTAGGAAAAGTTGAGATTGCTCCTGAAGTAATTGAAGTTATTGCTGGTATTGCTGCGTCTGAAGTTGAAGGAGTAGCGCAAATGCGCGGTAACTTTGCTGCAGGTGTTGTTGAGCGATTAGGAAAAAAGAATCATGGTAAAGGTATTAAAGTAGAGCTTGCCGAGGAAGGAATAGTGTTAGACGTATATTGTTCAATGACGTTTGGTGTATCTATTCCAACTGTTGCGAAAAAAGTTCAAGACAATATTCGTGAAGCATTAGTTAATATGACAGCTTTAGATGTAAAAGAAGTAAATGTTCACGTTGTGGGAATTCAGTTTGAAAACCAAAAACAAGAAGTGGATATTGAAGAAGAAATGTAATGTGATCGAAAAGAACTACCTCTTTGGGGTAGTTTTTTTCTATTTAGCAAGAGACTAAAGCAAACATTGCAAGTTGAAGTGTTAGTATAGTGTATTCGCTGATCTTTCTTAGAAATATATCTTTAGAAAGCATATTCTATTGTTAAATCTTTCTCAAAACGAAATATTAGCGTATGCATAAAAAACGAAACAGTAAATCGTTAAAGTGATATATCACGTCCGTTTTTTTAAAAATAATGAATAAGCTAAGATTATTTGCTGAGATTATATACACAGATGATGAATGCGTGATAATGTGATATGATGAACGTTAATAATATACATAATACAAATTTCGATATAGGAAGGATTCGATACAACATGAATCGCCATCAGGCAAGGGAAAAAGCATTACAAGCATTGTTCCAAATAGATATGACAAAAACTTCAGCTGAAGAGGCTATTGAAGCAGTGTTAGAGGACAAGTCCCCACACTCGTTGTTAGTGGAGTTAGTAAATGGGGTTGTTCAGCAACAAGAAGCCATTGATGAATTCATTACGAAGCATCTTGAAAATTGGTCTTTATCTAGATTAGCAAGAATTGACCGCAACATACTTAGAATTGCTGCTTATGAAATGAGGTTTCTAGATGACATACCCGTCAATGTTAGTATTGATGAAGCAATCGAATTGGCAAAAACCTTCGGAGATGACCAGTCAAGTAGATTTGTTAATGGTGTTTTATCAAAGCTAAAGTCCGGACTAGAGAAATAAAAGAGCAAGCACATATACATAATTGAGAGGAGACTTTACATGGCAGAGATAGTAAGTGGAAAACAAGTGGCAGCAGCTTACCGAGAAGAGTTGAAGGCTAAAGTTTTGACCTTGAAAGATGAAGGAATTAAGCCAGCACTTACTGTGATTTTAATTGGAGATAATCCTGCATCGCATTCTTATGTAAAAGGTAAACAAAAAGCTTGTCAAGAAGTAGGTATTGTGTCTAACCTGATAGTTAAGTCTGATTCAATTACAGAAGAAGAGTTATTACAATTAATTGATGAACAAAATAACGATGAGTCTGTTCACGGGATTTTAGTACAACTACCTTTGCCAAAGCACATAAATGAATTAAAAGTTATCGAGAGGATTTCGCCATATAAAGATGTGGATGGATTTCATCCTATTTCTGTGGGAAGACTTCTAACAGGACAAGATACGTTTGTTCCTTGTACACCTCAAGGTATTTTAGAGCTAGTCAAAAGACAAAGCTTTGAAATATCAGGAAAACATGTCGTTGTAATCGGAAGAAGTAATATTGTTGGGAAGCCAGTAAGTCAATTATTCTTACAACAACATGCTACTGTCACTATATGTCACTCACGAACAAAAAATTTAAAAGAGATAACATTACAAGCAGATATTTTAATAGCAGCTGTAGGAAAAGCTCATATGATTGATGGTAGCTACATTAAGCAAGGAGCTTTCGTTATTGATGTAGGAGTAAATCGTTTAAATAATGGTTCTTTAACGGGTGATATCGATTTTGATAGTGCGGTAGAAAAAGCCTCTTATATTACTCCGGTACCTGGTGGAGTTGGGCCTATGACAATTACGATGCTCCTAGCTAATACGGTAAAAGCCGCAGAGACATTACATACAGAAAAAATATCATAAGAGGAGTCTTAATATGACTGAAAGAAGATATGTAACAGTTACGGCCCTCACAAAATATATTAAGCGAAAATTTGATGTGGACAAGCATCTTCGTGATATATGGCTTAAGGGCGAACTGTCTAATGTGAAGCTTCACAGTCGCGGTCATTTATATTTCACTCTTAAAGATGAGCAAGCACGTATTCAAGCTGTCATGTTTTCCACACATAATAAGGGTTTAGCGTTTAAGCCAGAAGAAGGTATGAAAGTTCTTGTGCGTGGGGAAATATCTTTATATGAACCAAGCGGAACGTATCAAGTGTATGCTAAAGAAATGCAGGCGGATGGGATCGGAAATTTATATTTAGCTTATGAGGAACTCAAGAAGCGATTAGAACTAGAAGGACTATTTTCACAAGCACATAAACAGCCCATCCCTAAGTTCCCACGAACAATTGGAGTTATTACGTCACAAACCGGGGCGGCTATCCGTGATATAGTGACGACAATTAAAAGACGTTATCCCATTGCTAAAATTATTTTGATTCCAGCGATTGTACAAGGTGAATATGCGCCTTCATCTATTGTGAATGCCATATCACAAGGAAATAAGCTTGGTACACTTGATGTTATGATTGTTGGACGAGGTGGCGGTTCTATAGAGGAGCTATGGGCGTTTAATGAAGAAGTGGTTGCAAGAGAGATATACAAATCGAAAGTTCCTATTATATCAGCAGTAGGTCACGAAACAGATTACACTATTGCCGATTTTGTAGCAGATCTTCGTGCACCAACGCCGACTGGTGCAGCGGAACTCGCTGTGCCTCATATTGCGGATCTCCAGGAACGTCTTCTTCAGAGAAAAACAAGGTTACTTCGTTCTATGCGAGAGCAGATGCATACGTATGAACATCAATTAGCAAAGCTACAACGATCATATGCGTTTCGTTATCCAGAGCAGCTGTTAAGACAGAAAGAAGAACAACTGGATAGAATGATGGAGCAATTTGATAAAAGTCAGACGAGATTACTACAACAAAAACAAGAAAAACTGCAACAAATATTCAAGACTCTTAACAGATACCATCCACATGCTCAATATGAAAATGCAACACAAGCTCATCAATCATTGGAAAAAACACTAATTAAAGAAATGACCACGATTTTGAAAGGTGCAAATACAGCTTTCGCCAATCAGTTAGGCAAATTAAATGCTGTTAGCCCGCTCGCTGTTATGGAGCGGGGATATAGTGTTGTTTATAACGAGAAGGAACAGCTTATTAAAAGTGTAAACCAAGTAAAAGAACATGATATGATATCTGTACAAGTAGCTGATGGTTCTATAGCTTGTCAAGTTAAAGGAGTGGACAGAAAAAATGTCAGTAAGTGAGGAGAAACAGGTTACCTTTGAAGAAGCGATGGTGAACCTTGAACAAATTGTCGATCGATTAGAACAGGGCGATGTACCTTTGGAAGAAGCAATCATATTTTTTAAAGAGGGCATGAAGCTTTCAAAAATATGTCATGAAAAACTTCAAGCTGTTGAAAAAGAAATGGATGAAATTCTTCGTGAGGATGGAAGTGTTGATCCATTACAAGTGCAGGAGGATCAATAATGCCTGAGCCTTCAATGCTTATGCAAGAATGGAAACAGCAATTTGAACTCCAATTATTGCAGCATATTCAAACGTTGCAGGTACCTGCGACACTTTCAGAAGCCATGTCGTATTCTTTAGAAGCAGGTGGCAAACGAATAAGGCCATTACTTACATTCGCAACATTACATGCTTTCCAAAAGCCAATTGAATGGGGGATGGAGGTAGCAAGTGCGATAGAAATTATTCATACTTATTCGCTTATTCATGATGATTTACCGTGTATGGATGACGATGATTTAAGGCGAGGGAAGCCTACAAATCACAAAGTATTTGGAGAAGCAATGGCGGTTTTAGCTGGGGATGGTTTGCTAACATATAGCTTTCAATTAATAGCACAAGCAACTCATCTTTCAGCTGAAAAACGTGTTGCTCTTATTGCAAGACTTGCACAAGCTGCAGGCCCAGAGGGAATGGTAGGAGGTCAGGCAGCTGACATGCAAGGAGAAGGAAAATCTTTACCGCTTGAGCAGCTTGAATATATTCATACCCACAAAACTGGTTCGTTACTAGCATACAGCGTGTATGCTGGAGCGGTGATAGCGAATGCGACTGAAGAGCAGATTGCATGGTTAGATAAATATAGTTATCATGTAGGCTTAGCTTTTCAAATTCGTGATGACATTCTTGACATCGAAGGAAACGAAGTACAGTTAGGAAAACGAGTCGGTAGCGATGTTGCGAACGAAAAAAGCACATATCCTGCGTTGTTAACGCTTAAAGGGGCGTATGATAAGCTTCATTCACATATCAATGAAGCTAAGCATTGTCTTACAAAAGCAAAAATTAACAGCGTTGTTTTGCAGCACTTATGTGATATGATTGCAAGTCGAAAGCAATAAAGCTTTTCAATATATTGTTAAATTGAGAGAAACTATCAATTGTGATATAATTATATAGGATGGTGCAGTATTCTAGTCAATCACCTAAACTTGAAGGCGGGCCTAAAAATCCGCTAAAGGGCACATCGATGAAGTCCCTTGTGTTGGCTTGAAGCGCCCAGCTTTGGGTTGATGCTGGGGGTTAAGGTCGTAGGGCGATCCACAATGGCATGTGGGCGTGGACCCTACTTCCGTGGAGGCCCATTTTCGTATGGAGTAAATTTCTTATGAGATGGGGTATGAACCTGTTACACGGACTCCCGTGAACAGCGTAGCCTGCCTTGAGTGGAACTTGAGGGGATTATGGTTGAGAGCATACATCAGGTGGCCATTGATATATGTTTCAATTATGCCGTATGAAATCAACTCTGCAAAAGAGGCTAAGGTTTAGTGTAAGATTGCTGAGGAAAACTCCTAGACTGTTTTTTTTGTAAAGACATATATTGGGGATTATAGTGCGGACTAAGTGGTAATCCAGTCTAGCTGATGGTGACACAGCTAAGGTGTGTTTAAAGGGGAACCGCCGTTGCGGCAACGCGCGGTACATACTTGGGAAAACCTACTGGACCTAAGCCGCAGTTTTTACTCAATATATGACCATCCGCTACATAGTAGCGTGACGGAACAAAAAACTATGATAAAGTGAGTTAGCATATACTACCATGAGTGAATTTATTAGAAAATCTCTTAAATGGAGCGTAGGAATTGCCGTTACCACATTTGTGTTAGCGGCTATTTTTTCAATTATTTCAACGATTTCTCTCCGAGGTGTTGCCTGGGGTATCGGGATGATAATTGTATTAATAATTGTATTAATAGGAATTGTGTTTGACATGTTAGGAATAGCGGCAACAGCAGCAAATGAGGTGCCTTTTCATGCTATGGCATCTAAAAAAGTAGATGGTGCAAGGCAAGCGATTAATATTGTTAGAAACGCAGACCGATTTGCAAGCTTTTGTAATGATGTAATTGGTGATATTTCAGGCATAATAAGTGGTACAGCTGCAGCGTTCGTAATAGTTCAATTAATGACTGAATTACAATTACCAGGGGAATCTACGATACAGTTTGTAGCATCCGTGCTGTTTACGAGTGTAATAGCCGCTTTAACGGTCGGTGGGAAGGCTCTGGGTAAGTCATTAGCTCTTGAGTATTCCACAAACATCATATTCTTCGTCGGAAAAACCTTTTATTTGCTTGAAAGCAATTATAACATTACAATTATGAAAGAAAAAAAGGTGAAAAAATAGACAATACGAAAGCGAGTGAGTCGCATGGACGTTACAACAATATCAGACCCTTCGTTTTTGAAGAATTTATCAAATGCTGAATTAGAAGAATTAAGTGCAGATATTCGTCATTTTCTAATTGAAAAATTATCAGTAACTGGTGGTCATATTGGACCGAACTTAGGGGTAACAGAGCTGACCATTGCTCTTCATAAGGTATTTGATAGTCCTAAGGACAAATTTCTTTGGGATGTTGGTCATCAATCGTATGTTCATAAAATCTTAACAGGCCGTGCAGATAAGTTTGATACTATACGTCAATATAAAGGTCTTTGTGGGTTTCCGAAGATGGTTGAAAGTGAGCATGATGTGTGGGAAACAGGTCATAGTTCAACGTCGCTATCTGCTGCAATGGGCATGGTCGTTGCAAGAGACTTGAAGAAAACGGGTGAATATATCATTCCAATAATTGGCGATGGAGCTCTAACAGGTGGCATGGCGTTAGAAGCTTTAAACCATATCGGACACGAACAAAAAGATATGATTATCATTTTAAATGACAATGAAATGTCGATAGCACCGAATGTTGGTGCGCTTCATAACGTATTAGGTCGCCTACGTTCAGCGGGAAAATATAACAGAGCGAAAGATGAGCTAGAAATGCTGCTGAAGAAAATTCCTGCAGTTGGTGGGAGATTAGCATCAACGGCGGAGAGAGTAAAGGATAGTCTTAAATACTTACTGGTTTCTGGTATTTTTTTCGAAGAGCTTGGTTTTACGTATTTTGGTCCTGTAGACGGTCATTCATATGATTCTCTATTTGAGAACTTACAATATGCTAAAAAGACAAAAGGACCTGTTTTAGTTCATGTGATTACTAAAAAAGGAAAAGGGTATCATCCGGCTGAAAATGACAAGATTGGTACATGGCATGGCACCGGACCTTATAAAATTGATACAGGGGATTTTGTGAAATCCAAAAGTGCAGCACCTTCTTGGAGTGGCTTAGTTAGTAACACTGTACGCAGAATGGCGAAAGATGATGAGAGAATTGTTGCAATAACGCCAGCAATGCCAGTTGGGTCTAAGCTTGAGCAGTTTGCAAAAGAATTTCCAGAGAGAATGTATGATGTAGGTATTGCGGAACAACATGCTGTTACAATGGCAGCAGGCCTTGCAACACAGGGGATGAAACCATTTTTAGCAATCTACTCAACCTTTTTGCAACGTGCATACGACCAAGTCGTACATGATGTTTGTCGACAAAATTTAAATGTATTTTTCGGCATTGACCGAGCAGGTCTTGTCGGCGCAGATGGCGAAACACATCAAGGTGTGTTTGACATAGCTTTTTTACGTCATCTTCCTAACTTAGTGTTAATGATGCCTAAGGATGAAAACGAAGGGCAACATATGGTGTATACAGCTCTGAATTATAATGATGGGCCAATTGCTGTTCGATATCCGCGTGGCAATGGACTTGGTGTTCCTATGGATGAACAGTTAAAGGAAATTCCTATTGGGACCTGGGAAGTACTTCGTGATGGTACAGACGTATGTGTTTTGACTTTTGGGACAACTATAAAAATGGCTATGCAAGCAGCTGAAAAGCTTGCTCGTGAAGATATTTCTTGTAAAGTAGTGAATGCTAGGTTCATTAAACCTTTAGATACAGCTATGCTGCACGAGATATTAAGTAATAATATGCCAATTATCACAATTGAAGAAGCTGTTCTTCAAGGTGGTTTTGGCAGTGCTGTTTTAGAATATGCACACGGAGAGGGCTTCCATAACAGTACAATTGAACGTATGGGTATTCCAGATGTTTTCATTGAACATGGCTCTGTTAATGAATTGTTAGAGGAAATAGGTTTAACGACTGAGAATGTAGTGTTAAATGCAATCAAGCTGACACCAAGAAAACAAAAGAGGGCATAAAGTTGAAGAGTAAAAAAGAACGTGTAGATGTTTTATTAGTGGAACGTGGTTTAATAGAAACACGTGAGAAAGCAAAAAGAGCAATAATGGCAGGTATTGTCTACTCTAATGAAACAAGACTAGATAAGCCTGGGGAAAAAATAGATGATTCGGCTCCTTTAATTATTAAAGGAGCTGTCATGCCTTACGTTAGTCGTGGAGGTTTAAAACTTGAAAAAGCATTACAAGCATTCGACGTATCCGTTCAAGATAAAATAATGATTGATATCGGGTCTTCAACAGGCGGATTTACTGACTGTGCTTTGCAAAATGGAGCTAAACTTTGTTATGCAATCGATGTCGGCTACAATCAACTTGCGTGGAAAATTCGCCAAGACGAACGTGTTGTAGTTATGGAACGAACAAACTTTCGTTATGTTACAGCTAGTGACTTGCAAGAAGGTTTGCCGGAATTTGCCACCATCGATGTTTCCTTTATCTCACTTAAGCTAATATTACCTGTTTTAAAAACGTTACTAGTTAACAATAGCGATGTTATTGCACTCGTAAAGCCTCAGTTTGAAGCAGGGAGAGACTTAGTTGGAAAAAAAGGTGTGGTGCGTGATCCGAACGTTCATGAAGCAGTACTTGAGGAAATAGTTGCTTTTACTATTGCGCAGGGGTACAAACCTGTGAATATTTCCTTTTCTCCAATAACAGGCGGAGAAGGGAATATTGAATTTCTCCTACACTTACAATGGAGCTATGACATGGAAATGAATGATACTCCATCATTCATCATTAAAGATATTGTTAAAAAAGCCCATGACTCGTTAGGATAACAGGAAAGAGCAACATATACAACACTTTAATATCATATATCACACAGTTGTTTTGATTAAGAACTATATATTTATCTATCCGATAAAAAGGAATGGCCATTAGGCATTCCTTTTTTTGGCCTTTAAATAATGCATATAACAATAATGGTGTTTATAATATAATTCATGGTGAATGTTGGCGAAAAAAGTAAGTTTTTTAAAGCATTTTCTCAAAAATAATGACAAGCTGGTGATTATCGTATAACATAAATGGTATAAAAATACAGGGTTTAGACGAGGTGCGCGTACATGAATAAAGGACAACGTCATATTAAGATTAAAGAAATGATTCACAATAATGATATTGAAACACAAGATGAATTAGTCGATCTACTAAAGGAAGCGGGCTTTAATGTTACACAAGCCACTGTATCTCGTGATATTAAAGAACTACATTTAGTTAAGGTACCTACGATGGATGGGCGCTATAAATACAGCTTGCCGTCAGACCAAAAGTTTAATCCTTTGCAAAAGCTAAAGCGAGCTTTAATGGATGCTTTTATAAGAATTGATAGTGCAGGTCACTTGCTTGTAATGAAGACCTTACCTGGTAATGCAAATGCAATAGGAGCTTTAATAGATAGTCTTGACTGGGATGAGATATTAGGAACAATATGTGGTGACGATACAATCCTAATTATTTGTCGTGAACAAAAACAAACAGACATGATTTCAAAGCGGTTTTTAGATATGATTTAAACCAAGTAGGACGTGATATATATGCTCTTAGAATTATCAATAAAAAACTTTGCTATAATTGAGTCTTTGACCGTATCTTTTGAAACAGGCATGACAGTTTTAACGGGAGAAACAGGCGCAGGGAAATCAATCATAATTGATGCGATATTTTTATTAACAGGCGGTCGTGGATCCATTGAATTTGTTAGACATGGCGAAAAAAGAGCTGAAATTGAAGGTTTGTTATCACTAGAGGATGATGATCATCCTTGCTATAACATCGCACAACAAATGGGCATTGATATTACAGATGGAATGATTATTTTGCGTCGTGAAATATTGGCGAGTGGTAAAAGTGTGTGTCGTATAAATGGTAAACTCGTAACGATTGCTATTCTTCGTGAGATAGGACGTACTTTAGTTGATATACACGGTCAGCATGAGCATCAAGAGCTACTGCATTCTGATTTACATTTATCTTTACTAGACGAGTTTGGTGGAGAAGAAGTAAAAGCAGCGATTCATGAATACGGACAATTATACAAATCCTATAAAGAATTAAGTAAAAAAGTAGAGGACTTATCTACAAATGAACAACAAATGGCGCAACGGCTCGATTTGCTAAAGTTCCAATTACATGAAATTCAAAACGCTAATTTACAACCAGGTGAGGATGAGAGCTTAGCTCAAGAGAAGCGTGAAATAAGCAACTTTGAAAAGCTTCATCATGGACTAGAAGCTGCCGTTATGTCTCTTAAAGGAGAACAAAAAGGGCTTGACTGGTTAGGATTAGCGTTAACGCATGTTGAGGGACTTACTACACTTAGAGATGATTTAAAAGGTGTATACGACTCCTTGGCTTCTAATTTTTATATTATTGAGGATATGGCACATGAGTTACAAGGCGCTCTTGATTCCCTTGAGTATGACCAAGGTCGTCTTAACTTTATAGAAGGACGATTACATGAGATATCACGATTAAAAAAGAAATATGGTGTATCTGTTAACGATATAATCGAATACGGCGCTGAGATTGAAGAGGAAATAGAGAAAATTGATAACAAGGATAGTATTCTAACGAGTTATGCGAAACAACTAGACGGCATTAAAGAGGATGTGCTCGTAGAGGCAGAAAATCTTTCAGCTATTCGAAAAAAATATGCAGATAAATTAACAACTGTTATTATGCAAGAGTTAAAAGAGCTTTATATGGAAAAAACAAAATTCACTATAGAGTTTGAATCGTTAGGTGTAAATTTTCAAAAAAACGGCATAGATGGTGTCGAATTTTATATTTCGACAAACCCGGGAGAGCCGCCTAAGCAGTTAACTAAAATTGCTTCTGGAGGAGAGTTATCACGAATTATGCTGGCGATGAAAAGCATTTTCTCTCGTCATCAAGGAGTTACGTCCATTATTTTTGATGAGGTTGATACTGGTGTTAGTGGCCGCGTAGCTCAAGCGATAGCTGAGAAAATGTTTCGTTTATCCATTGGGTCACAAGTGTTGTGTATATCTCATTTACCACAAGTTGCAGCTATGGCTGATACTCATTTGTACATAACTAAAAGTGAGCGTAATGGTCGCACGATTACAGATGTCAGCATTTTATCAGAAGATGAGAAAGTAAAGGAAATTGCCCGGATGATTTCTGGAGTTGAGATAACGGATTTAACAATGCAGCATGCACGTGAATTATTAGAAATGGCTGACTCAATGAAGCAAATAAATGTATAATTTCAAAAGTTATCCTATACGGATAGCTTTTTTTATGTATTTTACAGTTATAAAAGGACTGACTTCAAGGTAACAATAAAGGTGTAGCCATTCGATATAAAAAAGAGTGGTGTGGGATAGGAGCGAGGAGAGTGAAAGGAATTTGACGTTAGATAAAATACGAAAAATAATGGGTGCAATTCTCCTTGTTTCACTTATAGGATTAGGCTTTGTTCAACCGCTACAGGATTATATAAATATTCCAACATCTGTAACCGTTTTTGAAGGGGAGCAACATCAACTTTCAAAGGCATTTCCGACAAGCTTAGCAGTCACAACAATAAACAATGATGTTATAGAAACTGACAATTCTACATTATCATTTCGTGCAGAACAGTCGGGACGTAGTAAAATGCTTTTACAAATGGCAGGTGTTCCAGTAAAGCAGGTTGATGTTAGAGTTCTACCTGATTTTAAAGTTATTCCCGGTGGACAATCAATCGGTGTTAAATTAAACTCTGTTGGTGTTCTTGTTGTCGGACATCACCAAATTGATACCGGTAATGGCAAGCAGTCACCAGGTGAAATAGCGGGTATACAGGTTGGAGATATTATTAAAGAGATTGACGGTACACCAATTAATACGATGAATGATATGACAACGTTCATACAAAAAGCTGGAAAAACAGGTAATACACTAAATATGATAATTTTAAGAGATGAAAAAGAAATTAAAACACAATTAACACCATTAAAAGACAAAGACGACGATGCGTATCGCATTGGTCTTTATATTCGCGATTCAGCAGCTGGAATAGGAACGATGACTTTTTATGACCCTGCTTCTAAAAAGTATGGTGCGTTAGGTCATGTAATATCTGATATGGATACTAAAAAGCCGATAACAGTTGATGATGGAGAAATTATGAGATCAACTGTCACATCAATCCATAAAGGGAGCACAGGTGAACCTGGAGAGAAAATGGCACGCTTTGCGTCTGATAATAAAGTAATTGGAACAATAACGAGAAACAGTCCGTTTGGAATATTTGGTTCTTTGCATACACCGGTTAAAAACGGTATTGCAGATAAACCTTTACCTATAGCTCTTTCGAGTCAAGTTGAAGAAGGACCGGCAAAAATACTGACGGTTGTAGAAAATGATAAAGTTGAGGAATTTGACATTGAGATTGTCACCTCTATACCACAAAAGTTCCCTGCCACTAAAGGCATGGTTATCAAAATCACGGATCCGCGCCTGTTAGATAAAACCGGGGGGATTGTTCAAGGTATGAGTGGTAGTCCTATTATTCAAAATGGTAAGCTTATCGGTGCAGTAACGCATGTATTTGTAAATGACCCAACTTCAGGCTACGGTGTTCATATTGAATGGATGCTACATGAAGCTGGAATCAATATTTATGAAGAGAACCATTCATATGAGGAAGCGAGCTAACATAGCTCGCTTTTTTTCTGTCTAAATTTGAATTAGAACAAACTAATGAATTAATTGAGAAATGATGTGATAAATAAAAGATGTTGCTGGCTGAGAACTATATGTCGATTTTATATTACGAATCGTAAAATGGGAATAACTTGTAATCATAGTGCCGCTTCTTATATAATCGAATTAACAGTAAAGAATTTTCGACATTTTATCATCTGTGAACTTTGTCAAACGACAAATTCAGTCGAAAAAGAAAGAATAATGAAGAAAACGTGAGATTTCATCTGAATTAATCGATTTTTTTAAAAAAATAGAGGAATTTATATTGCATTGTCGAATTGTTCCATTAGAATAAAAATAAGGATAATTATTAAATCGTCATTAGTTTTACATATTTTCTTAACGGGAGGACTTATTCGTGAAAAAGATCAAGGTATGTATCGTAGATGATAATCGGGAACTCGTGTCTTTGTTGCAAGAGTTTTTGTCGAGCCAGGAAGATATAGAGGTTGTTGGAGTAGCTTACAACGGGCAAGACTGCTTGAAGTTAGTGTCAGAGAAAGAGCCTGATGTCCTTGTTTTAGATATAATAATGCCACACTTAGATGGACTTGCCGTTTTAGAAAAAATGAGACAAACAAAAGAGAAGCAACCTAATGTGATTATGCTAACTGCATTTGGGCAAGAAGATGTAACAAAGAAAGCAGTTGACTTAGGTGCGTCTTATTTTGTTCTAAAGCCATTCGATATGGAAAATTTAGCGAGCCAAATTCGTCAAGTTAGTGGCATGGTGCAAAATAATAAGACGCATCAACAAACACAGCAATACAGAGCCCCTGAACAAAAAGGGAAGAATCTAGATGCAAGTATTACTAGTATCATTCATGAAATTGGTGTACCAGCACATATAAAGGGTTATTTATATTTGCGCGAGGCCATTTCTATGGTGTATAACGACATAGAGCTTTTAGGTTCCATTACTAAAGTGTTGTATCCTGATATTGCTAAGAAATATAATACAACTGCCTCGCGAGTAGAGAGAGCAATCCGTCATGCAATTGAAGTAGCGTGGAGTCGTGGTAATATTGATAGCATTTCTTCATTATTCGGCTATACAGTGAGTATGACGAAGGCAAAGCCTACAAACAGTGAGTTTATTGCGATGGTGGCTGATAAGCTTCGTTTAGAGCATAAAGCTTCTTGAGAGGGTAAGGAATAAAGATAGGTCATGAAACCCGATAAATCATTATGATTCATCGGGTTTCGTTATGTACTATTGAAAGGAGTGGTATGATGACAATCGTTTTCGGACATAGAGGTGCAGCTGGTACATATCCAGAGAATACGTTACTATCCTTTCAAGCTGCCTTTGATGAAGGCGCAAAAGGGATAGAACTTGATGTGCAATTAGCTTCAGATGGAACAGTTGTTGTTATCCATGATGAAAAAATAGATCGCACAACAACTGGAAAAGGCTACGTAAAAGATTTTACATATCACCAATTAAGGAAGTTTGATGCAAGCTTTAAATTTCATGATCAATATGGTTTTGTACCTATTCCGTCCCTACAAGAGGTGTTAGAGTGGGTCAAACCACTTGACTTGCTTATTAATATTGAATTAAAAAATGGTATTATTGAATATCCGACTTTAGAAGAAAAAGTGTTAGAATTGATAAACGAGTTTCAAATTGAAAATCGAGTCATAATATCATCATTTAATCATTACAGTTTAAAAAAATGTAAAATAATATCGAAGAATGTGGAAACAGCTATTCTTTACATGGAAGGGTTATATGAGCCTTGGAGTTACGCAACGACAGTTGAAGCAAATGCATTACACCCATACATTCCAGCAGCTACAGCAGAGATAACTAGAAAAGCACAATTAAATGGTTTTTCAGTTCGACCATTTACGGTAAATGATGAGTCTATAATGAAGCGTCTATTTAACGAGCAAGTTGCAGGATTTTTCACAGACTATCCGCGGAGAGCTATGGAAGTATATAAAATGTTATGAAAAAAGGGCGAGGAACAAATATTGTTCTCGCCCTTTAAGTTTAATTAGAGGTTATGTTTAGACTTGAATGGAGCTAAGAGGTTATCTATGGTTGCTAATTTGTTTCGCCGATAAAAGTTATACGTTTTTCTTAAAGCGGTTTTGTAATTTATTTCTCTTTCTGTCACGGTGAAAAATAAAACCAGCAACAAAACTCAGCCCGCCAATAAAGAATAGTAACCCAGCAATCATTTGTAGTGGTAAGTTAATAAAAAATGGGTTTTGCACTGCGAAAAGAGCATCCCGCATCAATTTAATTCCATATCCAGCTAAAACTGCTGGAATAACTAAAATAAATAAAGCAACTATTCGAGCCATTGTTGGCGTAACTCCTTTTGTATAAATATGTATCTTTTATTGTACAAGAATAACGCGATAACGTATACAAAAATTTCCGATTTAAAAAATAAAGTTGTCAATATTATCATAATAAGGTACGATATATGCAAGAATTTTCATAAACAACTCACTTGTTTTTGCTTAAGTTTTCACAGTAAGGGGTGAAAAGAAATGCAGAAGGTGTTACTTGTAGGGGCAGGTGCTGGTGGGACAGCAATGCTTACAATGCTAATAGAAACAGAGGAAATGAACATTGTGGCCGTCATTGATAAGAACCTTAATGCTCCTGGAGTGATTTTAGCAAGGAAGCTTGGTATTCATACTGATGTTCGGTGGGAGCCATATTTAGATGAACAGATTGATATTGTTATTGAGGCCACAGGAAGTGATGCGACGTTTTCCGCTATTAGGGACATGCGAAGTAAGCAAACGGTCCTAATTCCTGGCGCGGTGGCTCATATTACCGCAAGACTTTTTAAGGAAAAAGAAAAGCTGATTGAAACTTTAAAAAGTGAGAAATATAAGCAAGAGTTAATATTTAATACAACTAGTGACGGTATGATTGTTATTGATACAGAAGGAAAAGTCATTTTGTTCAATAAAAGTGCCGAAAAAATGGCTGGCATCTCTAAAGAGAATGCTTTAAATAAGCATATTCACGAAATAATTCCTAGTAGTAAACTACCTAGAGTTCTTGCGACTAGAAAGGTAGAGTCTAATCAAGAATTAGTACTAGCGAATCGCAAGAAAATCATAACAACACGAATGCCAATGATTTCGGAAGATTCGGTTTTAATTGGTGCTGTTTCAATATTTAAAGATATCTCGGATGTTGTTGAGCTAGCGAGTGAAATAACAAATCTCAAAGAAGTGCAAACGATGTTAGAGGCTATCATACGTTCCTCGGAAGAAGCGATTTCTGTTGTTGATGAGAATGGATTAGGTCTTATGATTAATGGTGCATATACGAGACTAACAGGATTAACTGAAGAAGACGTTATAGGAAAGCCAGCAACTATAGATATATCTGAAGGTGAAAGTATGCATATGAAGGTTCTACAAACTCGTAGAGCAGTTCGTGGTGTACGCATGAAGGTTGGGCCTAATAAACGTGATGTTGTTGTGAATGTGGCGCCTATTATTGTTGATGGCAAGTTAAAGGGAAGCGTCGGTGTTATCCAGGATGTATCTGAAATACAGCAACTTACTTCTGAGTTAAATAGAGCTCGGCAAATTATTAGAACTCTAGAAGCGAAATATGCGTTTGAAGATATTATTGGAAGTTCGGAAGAAATGCAGCTGGCCATTGAGCAAGCGAAGCTTGGTGCTAAAACTCCTGCAACTGTTTTGTTGAGAGGAGAATCGGGCACAGGGAAAGAGTTGTTTGCGCATGCAATACATAATGCAAGTGAAAGACGATGGAATAAATTTATAAGAGTTAATTGTGCTGCAATTAGTGAAACGCTACTTGAAAGTGAATTATTTGGATACGACGAAGGGGCGTTTTCTGGTGCGAAACGAGGTGGGAAACGAGGTTTCTTTGAGGAAGCTAACAATGGTAGCATTTTTCTAGATGAAATAGGGGAACTATCAGCAAATACACAGGTTAAACTGTTGCGTGTATTGCAAGAAGGCGAGATCATTCGTGTAGGCGGTACAAAGCCAATTCCTATCAACGTTAGAGTTATTGCTGCGACGCACGTGAATTTAGAAAAAGCAATTGCGACAGGCTCTTTTCGCGAGGATTTATATTATCGACTAAATCGCTTGCCGATTCGTATCCCTCCTTTACGAAATCGTTTAGAGGATATTCCAGATCTATGCAAACACTTACTATCGAAGATAAATCAAGACTATGGACGTAATGTAAATACGATTACGGATGAGGCACTACGTTATTTATCTAGCTACCATTGGCCTGGAAATGTTCGTGAACTAGAAAATGTGTTAGGTCGTGCTATAATTTTTCTCAAGTTTCATGAAAAAGCAATCGATATTCAACATATACCGCAGCTTGAATCAAATCCTACTGTTCAACATGAAGGGGGACAAAATTTAACGTTGTTTGACTCTCATTCAACGTTACAGGATTTAGTTGATCGATATGAAGCGAAAATAATGGCCCAAGTGCTAGATCATTGTGAAGGAAACAAAACAGAGGCGGCGAGATTATTGGGGATATCCTTGCGTAATTTGTATTACAAACTAGATAAGTATAAGCTTGCTAAAAATAGCATGCAATAATCTGCATGGTATGCAATTTTTTGCAGACATAAAACCGTAACAAATAAAGCGGTTACATAAAATGTAGTTGGCACAAAACTTGCATTAGGGTATATGGAGGTATATGAAAGTTTTGTGCGATAGAAAGGAATGACTATCGATTAGTATGAGGTTATCAGATATTGTAGCATACGTAACTCAGCAGCCTTCAAAAAAAATAGCCGTAGCAGCTGCTGATGATGAACAAGTGTTAGCTGCTGTTAATAAAGCACTTCAACAAAATTTAGCGTCCTTTATTTTATACGGAAAAAAGAATTCTTTACGAAAGCTTGTTGCTGAAGCTAATTTATCATCCTATGACGTGAATGCGTTGCAAATCGTTGAAACAGAGAGTGATGAAGAAGCTGCATATGAAGCAGTAAAGGCTGTAAGATTTGAAGAAGCTGACGTATTGATGAAAGGAAATTTACACACATCACAGCTTTTAAAACATGTTCTTAACAAGGAGCAAGGGCTTCGTGTAAAAAACCAGATATTATCGCATGTTGCCGCATTTGACATTCCTGGTTGGGATCGACTTATTTATATAACAGATGCTGCTATGAATATTGCTCCAACGTTAGAGCAGAAAGCTCAAATTATTCAAAATGCTGTAAATGTTACGCGTCGTGTCAATTTAGACGTGCCTAAAGTGGCAGTATTGGCTGCTGTAGAAACAGTAAATTCTGCAATGGAAGCATCTATTCATGCAGGGTTGTTAGCCATGATGAATAAACGTGGTCAAATTCAACATTGTTTAGTTGACGGACCATTAGCTCTAGACAATGCTGTATCAAAACAAGCTGCTCAATATAAAAAAATTGACAGTGAAGTGGCTGGGGAAGCTGATATATTAGTACTTCCGGATATTGAAACAGGAAATGTTTTGTATAAGTCGCTTGTTTATTTCGCAAATGCCAGTACAGCTAGCATTATAGCGGGTGCAAAGGCGCCAATTGTGTTAACATCTCGTGCTGATTCAATCGAGAGTAAGTTATTATCAGTAGCGTTTGCTATAAAAAGTAATTCTTAAATAAGGAGAGGGATACCCTATGGAAATTTTCAAGTATTTAGAAACGTATGATTATGAGCAATTAGTACTTTGTCAAGACAAGCAATCAGGTTTAAAAGCAATCATCGCTATTCATGATACAACGCTAGGACCTGCATTAGGTGGGACGCGTATGTGGACATATGAGTCGGAATCAGCAGCTATTGAAGACGCATTACGATTAGCTAAAGGTATGACATACAAAAATGCTGCTGCGGGTCTTAATTTAGGCGGAGGAAAGACAGTTATTATTGGAGATCCTCGTAAAGACAAAAATGAAGAGTTGTTCCGTGCGTTCGGTCGATACGTTCAAGGGTTAAATGGTCGTTATATTACAGCTGAAGATGTCGGTACAACTGTAGCAGATATGGATATTATTCATGAGGAAACAGACTATGTAACAGGCGTATCGCCAGCATTTGGCTCAAGTGGTAACCCGTCGCCAGTAACTGCTTACGGTGTGTATGTTGGTATGAAAGCAGCTGCTAAGCATGCATTTGGTTCGGATGCACTTGAAGGAAAAGTGGTAGCCGTGCAAGGTGTAGGTAATGTGGCGTATACCTTGTGTAAATATCTTCATGAGGAAGGTGCCAAACTAATTGTTACAGATATTAACAAAGATGCAGTTATGAAAGCTGTAGCTGAATTTGGAGCAAAGGCTGTTGACCCATCAGATATTTATGATGTGGAATGTGACATTTATGCACCATGCGCGTTAGGTGCAACAGTGAATGATCAAACTATTCCAAAATTAAAGTGTAAAGTAATTGCTGGAGCAGCTAATAATCAGTTAAAGGAGCCTCGTCATGGGGATTTAATCCATGAAATGGGCATATTATACGCACCAGACTATGTTATTAATGCTGGTGGAGTGATTAACGTTGCTGATGAGTTATATGGTTATAACAGAGATCGAGCTATGAAGAAAGTAGAACAAATTTACCAAAATATTGAAAAAGTGATTTCTATCGCCGAACGTGATGGAATCCCAACATATAAAGCGGCTGACCGTCTAGCGGAAGAAAGAATTGAGCGTATGCGCCAATCTAGAAGTCAATTTTTACAAAACGGACATCACATTTTAAGTAGACGTCGTAATCGATAAATATAACATTGAATTTTCATTAAAAGATGGAGGAGTCATTTTTGCAAGTACAAACAGCACGAATCTTAACAATTAACCCAGGATCAACCTCAACTAAAATAGGTGTATTTGAAGATGACCGCCCGATTCTTGAGCAAACGTTACGTCATGATACCGAGGACTTAAACAAATTTGAAACAATATTTGAGCAATATGAGTTCCGTAAGCATAGTATTCTTTCTGTATTAGACAGAGAAGGAATCAATCTCTCTAAGCTTAGCGCTGTATGCGGACGTGGTGGGTTACTACGTCCCATTGCAGGCGGTACATATGAAGTAAATGAGCGTATGCTTGAGGATTTACGTACGGGCTATAACGGTCAACATGCCTCTAATCTTGGGGGGATTTTAGCAAACGAAATTGCTAATGGACTAAATATCCCTTCTTTTATTGTAGACCCAGTTGTTGTTGATGAGATGGAACCAATTGCTAAAGTGTCAGGATTTCCATTAATTGAGAGAAAAAGTATATTTCACGCATTAAACCAAAAAGCAGTGGCTCGAAAGGTTGCTAATCAACTTGGAATGACTTACGAAGCAGCAAAGCTAATTGTTGTTCATATGGGTGGCGGTATAACAGTTGGTGTCCATCGAAACGGCAGAGTTATTGATGTGAACAATGGTCTAAATGGCGATGGTCCATTCAGTCCAGAAAGAGCTGGTACTGTACCAGCTGGGGATTTGGCAGCACTATGTTTTTCAGGCGATTATTATCGTGATGAAATTAACAGCATGCTTGTTGGAAAAGGTGGATTAGTTGGCTACTTAGGTACAAACAGTGGAATCGATATAGAAAAACGCATTCAACAAGGTGATCAAGAAGCAAAGAAAATATATACTGCTATGGCTTATCAAGTTGCAAAAGAAATTGGTTCAGCAAGTGCCGTGCTTACTGGAAAAATTGATGCCATCGTGATAACTGGTGGATTAGCTCACAGTCAGTACTTAATAGAGTTAATTCAACAATATGTATCATGGATTGCAGACATTATTGTTGTTCCTGGCGAAGATGAATTAAAGGCACTCGCTGAAGGGGCATTACGTGTTTTGCGCGGAGAGGAAGTAGCAAAGCAATATATGTAATAAAATTGCTGTTTGAGAGGAGTGAGAAATATGGCACGAGAATACGATGTTGTCATTCTAGGTGGCGGTACAGGTGGCTATGTAGCGGCCGTTCGTGCTGCACAATTAGGATTGTCCACTGCTGTTGTTGAAAAAGCAAAACTAGGTGGTACGTGCTTGCATGCTGGTTGTATACCTAGTAAAGCTCTTCTTAGAAGTGCTGAGGTGTATCATACTACTAAGAAGAGTGAAGAGTTTGGTGTATTAGCAAAGGATGTTTCATTAGATTTTTCAAAGGTGCAAGCGAGAAAACAGCACATAGTAGATCAACTGCATAAAGGTGTACAGCATCTTATGAAAAAAGGGAAAATTGACGTATACGAGGGTATAGGTCGTATACTTGGTCCGTCAATATTCTCGCCATTGCCAGGTACAATCAGTGTTGAGTATAGTAATGGACAAGAAAATGATATGGTCATTCCGAAACATTTAATCATTGCTACCGGTTCTAGGCCGCGTACTTTACCGGGATTAAATGTCGATGGTGAGTTTGTCATTACGTCAGATGAAGCATTGAGGCTAGAGTCTTTGCCGAACTCACTTGTCATTGTTGGTGGTGGGGTAATTGGTATTGAGTGGGCATCAATGATGGCTGATTTTGATGTGTCTGTAACAGTGCTTGAATATGCGGATCGAATTTTACCTACTGAAGATCCAGATGTATCTCGTGAGATGCAGCGTCTTTTAAAGAAAAAAGGGGTAAAAGTTGTAACGGGAGCAAAAGTATTATCCGAAACCTTACAGGTGAGTGAAGGCACTGTTACAATAAAAGCCGAGCATAAAGGGGAGGCTAAAGCTTTTTCTGCAGATAAAATTCTTGTTTCTGTTGGGCGTGCTGCTAATACAGAAGGTATTGGTATCGAGAACACAGATGTTGTGTTAGATCATGGTTTTATTGTTACAAATAAATTTTATCAAACGAAGGACTCTCATATTTATGCAATTGGTGATGTAATCGGTGGTATGCAGCTTGCTCATGTAGCGGCTCATGAAGGAATTATTGCGGTGGAAAAAATAGCAGGACTGAATCCAGATCCTATTCAATATAAAGATGTCGCTCGCTGTATTTACAGTAATCCGGAAGCAGCTAGCATAGGCTTAACGGAAGAAGAAGCAAAGGAACAAGGCTATGATGTTAAGGTCGGTAAATTTTCTTTTAAAGCAATAGGTAAAGCCCTTGTGTTTGGTGAATCTGATGGATTTGTCAAGATTATAGCCGATAAAAGCACCGACGACTTGTTAGGGGTTCATATGATTGGACCACATGTAACTGATTTAATATCAGAGGCAGCGCTTGCAAAAGTATTAGATGCTTCAAATTGGGAGATTTCACATACTATTCACCCACATCCAACGCTGTCGGAAGTGTTAGGTGAAGCAGCTCTAGCTGTTGAAGGGCATGCTATTCACGGAGCATAAAATATGAGAAAGAAAAAAGATGGGAGGAAATACTCCATGACAGAAAAGCGTCATCAAGCTTTAGGGTTATCAGATGAAGCGGTTTTAAGTATGTACAGAACAATGTTACTAGCTCGAAAGATTGACGAGCGAATGTGGCTATTAAACCGTTCAGGAAAAATACCATTTGTAATCTCTTGTCAAGGGCAAGAAGCTGCACAAGTAGGTGCCTCGTTTGCCCTTGAAAAAGGAAAAGATTATGTGTTGCCATACTACCGTGATATGGGTGTCGTATTAACTTTTGGTATGACAGCGAAAGACCTTATGTTATCTGGCTTTGCAAAAGCAGAAGATCCCAATTCTGGGGGGAGACAAATGCCAGGTCATTTCGGACAAAAGAAAAATAATATTGTAACGGGATCTTCACCGGTAACTACGCAAGTCCCACACGCTGTTGGGATTGCTTTAGCAGGAAAAATGCAAAAGAAAGATTTGGTTACTTTTGTAACGTTTGGTGAAGGATCTTCAAACCAAGGTGATTTCCACGAAGGAGCTAACTTTGCAGGTGTTCATAAGCTACCAGTTATTTTCATGTGCGAAAATAATAAATACGCCATTTCGGTACCAATTGAACGACAGTTAGCTTGTGAGAAAGTATCTGATCGTGCCATCGGATATGGTATGCCTGGTGTGACAGTAGATGGTAATGATCCATTGGCAGTCTACGAGGCTGTTAAAGAAGCTGCCGATAGAGCACGTCGTGGTGAAGGACCAAGCTTAATCGAAACAGTGTCATATCGACTCACTCCACACTCATCAGACGATGATGATCGCACATACCGCGCACAAGAGGAAGTGGATGAAGCTAAAAAGAAGGATCCAATTATTACTTTCCGCGACTACCTATTGAACAACGGTGTGTTAAGTGAAGAAGCAAACGAAAAAATGCTACAAGAGATTATGAATGAAGTAAATGAAGCAACTGAGTATGCTGAACAAGCGCCGTACGCTCCAGCAGAATCAGGTATGAAATTCGTATATGCTGAGTGAGGAGGGGGATAAACCATGCCAGTGATTTCATATATCGACGCTGTTACGATGGCGTTGCGAGAAGAAATGTCTAAAGATGAATCAGTTTTTGTTTTGGGAGAAGATGTCGGCAAACGTGGTGGAGTGTTTCGTGCTACAAATGGACTTTATGATCAATTTGGGGAAGATCGTGTAATTGATACACCATTAGCAGAATCAGCAATTGCAGGTGTTGCTATTGGTGCAGCGATGTATGGGCTGAAACCTGTTGCAGAGATCCAATTCGCAGACTTTATTATGCCAGCGGTAAATCAGATTGTATCAGAGGCAGCAAAAATTCGTTACCGTTCAAACAATGACTGGCAGTGCCCTGTGACGATTCGTGCACCTTATGGTGGTGGAGTTCATGGTGCCTTATATCATTCGCAGTCTGTTGAAGCACTTTTTGCTAATACGCCAGGATTAAAGATTGTAATGCCATCCACACCATATGATGTAAAGGGGTTATTGAAGGCTGCTATTCGTGATCCAGATCCAGTATTATTTTTTGAGCATAAGCGTGCTTATCGCCTAATTAAAGGTGAGGTACCAGAAGATGATTATGTTTTACCAATTGGTAAAGCAGATGTTAAGCGTGAAGGCGATGATATTACTGTTATCACTTATGGCTTATGTGTTCATTTTGCTCTTCAAGCAGCTGAAAAACTTGCTGAAGATGGTATCTCTACACATATTCTCGACCTTAGAACGGTGTATCCACTTGATAAAGAGGCAATTATTGAAGCCGCTGCAAAGACTGGCAAAGTCTTACTTGTTACGGAAGATAATAAAGAAGGTAGTATCATGAGTGAGGTAGCTGCGATAATTGCAGAACACTGTTTATTCGATTTAGATGCTCCTATTAAACGGTTAGCGGGTCCTGATGTGCCGGCTATGCCTTATGCACCAACGATGGAAAAACATTTCATGGTTAATCCAGACAAAGTTGAAACGGCGATGCGTGAACTAGCTGAGTTTTAGAAGCGAAAAGTGTGGAGATTTACGCACAAGCAGCGAAAACTGGCGCATAAACCCGGAGATTTACGCATAAACAGCGAAAAGTGGCGCATAAACCCGGAGAATTGGCGCATAAACAGCGAAAACTGGCGCATAAACCCGGAGAATTTACGCATAAACAGCGAAAAGTGGCGCATAAACCCGGAGATTTACGCATAAACAGCGAAAAGTGGCGCATAAACCCGGAGATTTACGCATAAACAGCGAAAAGTGGCGCATAAACCCGGAGAATTGGCGCATAAACAGCGAAAAGTGGCCCACCCACTCGGAGAATTCGCGTATAAACATCGGAAACGGACGCAAAATACAGCAAGATTTTACGAACATAATCTCAAAGTAGTGTGAAACACATTTCCGTGACGAAGTTTTTTCACATAAACCAAAGGGAGGTAGAAAGAGTGGCCATTGAACAAATTAAAATGCCTCAATTAGGTGAAAGTGTTACAGAAGGCACTATCAGTAAATGGTTAGTATCTATTGGCGACAAAGTTAACAAGTATGATCCTTTGCTTGAGGTAATGACTGATAAAGTAAATGCTGAAGTACCTTCCTCCTTCACAGGAACAGTCAAAGAGCTTTTAGCGGAGGAAGGGGATACCCTAGCGGTTGGTGGTGTAATTTGTACTGTAGAAACGGCAGATTCTAATGCACCAGTTAAGAATGAGACCACTGCTCCGCAAATAAAAGCAGAAAGCTCTAATGCATCTGAAGCGCCGACCGACACTTCACAAAAGCAACGTTATTCGCCAGCAGTACTTCGTTTAGCTCAAGAACATGATATAGAATTACAAGCTGTGAGTGGAACAGGTGCAGGTGGACGTATAACGCGTAAAGATATTTTAAAGCTTGTTGAGAGCGGCAATATTCCGAAAGCAAGTGAGACAGTAACGGCACAAGCTACAGCGCCAGCACCAGCGCCAACTGCTGATGAACAAGCAATTTCATCTCAAACACAGCAAAAACAAGCACCCGTAGTTACTAGTGCTCCTGGTGACCGTGAGGTTTCAGTAACGCCTGTTCGCAAGGCAATTGCTTCAAACATGCTTCGCAGTGTTCAAGAAATACCTCACGCTTGGACGATGGTTGAAGCTGATGTGAGCAATTTAGTAACCTTGCGTGATAGTATCAAAACCGAATTTAAACAATCTGAAGGCTATAATATTACTTACTTTGCTTTCTTTGTTAAAGCAATAGCGCAAGCACTGAAAGAATACCCACAAATTAACTCAATGTGGGCTGGTGATAAGATTGTACAGAAAAAAGATATCAACATTTCTATTGCGGTTGCTACTGATGATGCTTTATATGTACCTGTCATACGCCATGCGGATGAAAAAAGTATTAAAGGCATCGCACGTGAAATTAACGAACTTGCTATGAAGGTTCGAAGTGGAAAGCTTTCCGGTGAGGATATGAAGGATGGTACATTTACTGTAAATAATACGGGTTCCTTTGGGTCAGTTCAGTCCATGGGTATCATCAACTACCCACAAGCTGCGATATTACAAGTCGAATCTATAGTTAAACGTGTTGTAGTAATGGATAACGGTATGATGGCTATCCGTGACATGGTGAATTTATGCTTGTCACTTGACCATCGCGTTTTAGATGGTTTAGTGTGTGGAAGATTCCTAGCAAGAGTAAAAGAAATATTGGAGAATATGTCTAAAGATACAACATCTATATACTAATGCTTATGCCGAGTTCATGGATTGAGCTCGGCTTTTTTATTTTGAACGAATCTGATAATTTCATCGTTAGTAATACTTCGTCCTCGCCATCCTCCTTGTGATATTCAACATCAAATGAAAGATATTCTATTAAGAAATGAAAATAATACTTGTATGCCTAGCTAATAAGTTCACCTTTTTGTGAATTGTTATCAATCTTTAAATGTACTAAAATAGAAATGAGGTAAAATTTTTACATTTTTTTGAAAGGTATGAAAGCTCTGCTAACTGGTTGATTCTCAGTTGTTAGAGGTGACACATGGATATAAGAGGATTTTCGTGTTGTGACACTTCTATACCTTTCTTAAATGCTGTAAGCAAAGGGGGACTGTATCATGGCAAATGTAGAATCAATGAAATCACAAACCTTTGATGTCATTGATTACGAGACTTGGAAAACTGAAGTCGAAAAGTCTTTGAAAGGCAAGCCGTTTGAAAAACTGTTCACCACTACATACGAAGGGATCGTTTTGAAACCGCTTTATACTAGAGCAGATGTATCCCAGCTTTCTTTAGCGAGTGAATGGCCAGGCTTTGGAACGCACATACGAGGGAGTACACCTCTTGGCTATGTGGAAAGGGCATGGTATGTTGCACAACAGCTAGAAGGTAGTTCACCTCAAGCGTTAAATCGTTTATTACAAGAAGAGCTTTCTCGTGGCTTAAAAATGATTAATCTATCGAAGGTAACATCACGACTTATAAACCAAAAAAAAGATATGAGAATTGCGTTTGAGGGTATTTCATTAGAAAGCATTCCATTGTTTATACAACTTGACTTACAATCGGTACAATTTATAGATGAGTTTATAGCATACTGTCAAGAGTTGGACATTGACATGAACCTATTGACAGGAACCATTGGATTCGATATCATTCGCGATTACTTAGAAGAAGGGGAGCTTCCGTCTTCCATTGATAACACGTTAAAGACTGTTCAGGAAGCGATGTTAAAGTTAGCAGAAGCGGCACCGCAACTACAATCCATTATCGTGAATGGGGACGTATATCATAATGGTGGAGCACATGCGGTACAAGAACTGGCTTTTAGTATTGCAACAGCAGTTGAATATATTAATAGTTGTAAATCTACATTTGTGAATATTGATGAGCTTCTTAGAAAGGTTAAGTTTCACGTTTCTGTTGGTTCACAATTTTTCATGGAAATTGCAAAGCTGAGAGCCTTGAAAAGACTATGGACTACTGTAGCAACGGCATATGGTGCTTCTGAGCAAGCAAAAGCGATAAGTATTCACGCAAGTACGTCATCATTTACAAAAACAGTGTATGACCCGTATGTGAATATGTTACGAGCTACAAATGAAGCGTTTGCTGCGACTATAGGTGGTATAGATAGCATGCACGTATCAAGTTTTGACACAGAGACTGTAAATGATTCATCAACATTCTCTAGAAGAATTGCTCGTAATACACAGCTTATTCTACAGCAAGAATCATATTTAAATAAAGTTGTCGATCCAGCTGGAGGCTCATGGTACGTTGAATCTCTAACAGATGAGCTAGCAACTAAAGCGTGGAAGCTGTTTCAACAAATTGAACAACTAGGTGGAATGACAGAAGCAATAAAACAAGGGTTTGTTCAAAAAGAGATTCAACAAGTTTACGACGCTCGAGTCAAAAATGTCGCTCAACGTAAAGAAAAGATTGTTGGGACAAATATGTATGTGAATGCGACTGAACCTTACAAAGGTCAATTGACAGAGGCTGAGACAACTGAAAAAGACATTGTTAAAATACCGAAGCGACGTCTTACTGCAGAGTTTGAATCTATTAGGTTGGTAAGTGAAGAGTATGAAAGAAAAACCGGAGTTCGACCAACTGTTACTTTAATTAATTTAGGTCCTATCCCTGCACATAAAGCGCGTGCTGACTTTATAAGTGGATTTTTTGGCGCAGGAGGATTTGTTATTGAAAAAAATGACGGTCATGAATCTATTGATTCAGCGGTTTCATGGGCTAACCAGCAATCTTCACGAGTATTTATCATTTGTGGGAAGGACGATGCATACGAAAATATGGCAGCAAGCATCTCGGCTCAATTAAAGCAGCAAAATCCTTCAACCGTAGTATACGTAGCAGGTAAGCAAGAGGCAGAACTGGAGAAACAGCTAAAAGAATCTGGTGTAGACGATTTTATCCATATTCGCTCGAATTGCTATGAGACAATAAAAAGTCTTCAGCAAACGTTAGGGGTGATATAACATGACAGATCGGTTAGATTTTTCGAAAGTTACATTGCAAAGTGAACAAACTACTATGAACAAAGAGCAATGGCAAGCGTCAATAGAACAAGATATTAATAAAAACATAGATGATATGCTATTTGAAACGAACGAGCATATTCTTGTTAAGCCATTGTACCATGAAGATGATATTACAAATCTCAAGCACCTCGATTATTTACCTGGTGTGCCTCCATTTTTAAGAGGCCCATATTCAACTATGTATGTTAATCGTCCTTGGACGGTCCGTCAATATGCCGGATTCTCAACTGCAGAAGAAAGCAATGCATTTTATCGCCGTAATCTTGCAATGGGACAAAAGGGGTTGTCTGTGGCGTTTGATTTAGCGACACATCGTGGCTACGACTCTGATCATCCTCGTGTTGTAGGGGATGTGGGAAAAGCGGGTGTTGCCATAGATTCAATTCTAGATATGAAAACGTTGTTTAACGGCATACCGCTTGATCAAATGTCTGTTTCCATGACAATGAATGGTGCAGTAATACCTGTTATGGCATTTTATATTGTGACAGCCGAAGAACAAGGTGTTACGCAAGACAAACTTGCTGGTACGATTCAAAATGATATTTTAAAAGAGTACATGGTTCGTAACACATATATTTATCCACCTGATATGTCTATGAAAATTATTGCTGATATTTTTGAATACACATCAAAGTATATGCCAAAGTTTAATAGCATAAGTATCTCGGGCTATCATATGCAAGAAGCCGGTGCTCCTGCTGACTTAGAGCTTGCTTATACATTAGCGGATGGACTAGAGTATGTGCGAACGGGGTTGAAAGCAGGGATAGATATTGATTCTTTTGCTCCACGTTTATCGTTCTTCTGGGCGGTCGGTATGAATTACTTTATGGAAGTAGCCAAGATGAGAGCAGCTAGACTTATGTGGGCACAGATGATGAAGCAATTTAATCCGAAAAATCCAAAATCGATGGCTTTGCGGACGCATTCGCAAACATCCGGGTGGAGTCTAACGGAACAAGATCCTTATAATAACGTTGTCCGCACATGTCTAGAAGCTCATGCCGCTGCTTTAGGACATACACAATCGTTACACACAAATGCTCTCGATGAGGCTATTGCGTTGCCGACTGACTTCTCAGCACGTATTGCACGCAACACACAATTATTTTTACAAGATGAGACAGGAATTTGTAATGTGATTGATCCGTGGGCTGGCTCGTATTATGTTGAAAAACTAACAGAGCAGTTGATGGAGCGTGCGTGGAAGCATATAGAGGAAATTGAGTCGCTAGGTGGGATGGCGAAAGCAATTGAAACTGGCTTACCTAAGATGCGTATTGAAGAAGCCTCTGCACGTCGTCAGGCTAAAATTGATTCTGGTAAGGAAACGATTATCGGTGTAAATAAGTATAGATTAGATAAGGAAGATCCGTTAGAAATTTTAGATATTGATAATACTGCTGTGAGAGAGCAACAAATTGCTCGTATTCAACAGCTAAAGACTGTTCGTGATGAAGAGAAAGTGCAACAGGCGTTACGAGCTATTACGGAGTCTGTCAAACAAGAAAGTGGCAATTTATTAGCATTAGCTATAGAGGCTGCCCGTGCTCGTGCCACGTTAGGTGAAATATCTGCTGCTATTGAAGAAGTGGCTGGACGCCATAAAGCAGTAATCCGCTCCATAAGTGGTGTATATGCTGCTGAATATTCAAATGATGCACAAATTAACCACGTAAAGCAGCTTACAGATGACTTTTTACAATCAGAGGGTCGTCGCCCGCGCATTATGATTGCTAAAATGGGACAGGATGGACATGATAGAGGAGCAAAGGTAATTGCAACAGCATTTGCTGATTTAGGTTTTGATGTGGATATTGGACCACTATTTCAAACACCTGAAGAAACCGCTCGTCAAGCTGTAGAAAATGATGTGCATGTTATCGGAATGAGCTCGTTAGCTGCTGGTCACAAAACACTGCTTCCGCAGCTTGTTGAACAGCTTAAGCAACTTGGTCGTGAAGATATATTAGTAGTAATTGGTGGCGTCATTCCTGCTCAGGATTATGATTACTTAAAAGAACATGGTGCAGGCTTAATCTTTGGACCAGGAACAGTTATCCCAGTTGCTGCTGAAAAAACAATAGAATTAATTTATAATAAATTAGGTTATGAGTTGGCGGAGATCACCAATGACTGAACGAGGTAAAAAGCCTGAGTGGGCCCCTAGTGATGCATCGCATACAAGCTTCACATCGTATGTGATGCAAGGGGTGGAAGGCGGTCATGATGGCATGAGCCACCATACACAGCCACTAAAAAAGCGATTCGTAAAACAAAATCAAATAGATATTAATCAATATGTCGAGGGTGTACTTACACATAATCGCTCTATTCTTGCTAAGACCATTACCCTTATTGAAAGTAATGCGTCACACCATATTGAATTAGCGCAAAAGGTCATGAATCAATTACTTCCTCATACTGGTCGTTCTGTTCGGATTGGAATAACTGGTGTGCCTGGAGCAGGAAAAAGTACATTTATTGAAGCGCTGGGTACATATTTGTGTGATGCAGGTCATCGTGTTGCGGTGTTGGCGGTTGATCCATCATCTTCCATTACAGGTGGAAGTATATTAGGTGATAAAACAAGGATGGAAAAGCTAGCATCCCATCCTAATGCCTTTATCCGTCCATCACCATCAGGTGGCGCGTTAGGCGGGGTAAATAGAAAAACTCGTGAAACGATGCTGTTGTGTGAAGCAGCAGGATATGATGTAATCCTTGTCGAGACAATTGGTGTGGGCCAAAGTGAAATAGTCGTTAGAAGTATGGTGGACTTCTTTCTACTTCTTGTGTTGACGGGCGCTGGAGATGAGCTTCAAGGTATGAAAAAAGGTATTATGGAACTGGCTGATGCGATTATAATCAACAAGGCGGATGGTGATAATAAGCCTCGAGCGTTGGCAGCACGTGAAGAGTATAACCAAATTCTACATTATTTGAAGCCTGCAACTAATGGATGGCACACACAAGCTTACACTTGTTCAGCAATGAAGGGTGAAGGAATTAGCGGTATTTGGAACGTGGTTCAGCAATTCGTGCTAGTAACAAATGAGTCAGGTGTTTTTACAAACAGACGTCGTGAACAATTAAAAGATTGGTTACTAGCAATGATTAAAGATTATTTAGAGCACAGCTTTTTTTCAAATCCTCGAGTGAAACAAACAATGCCTGAGATTGAAAATAAGGTTATGGCTGGAGATAAAACAGTTACAGCCGCTGTGCAGCAGCTCATTCAATTATATGAAAATCAAAAATAGCAAAACGGGCCCACATTGTTTAATGTGGGCTGCTTGCATTTACGATGTGCCGTAATGGAATTAAGAGAGAAAAACGATAATCACCACGTAAATTAATATGAGTAGCGTGTCTTTAGCTACTTAACGATAGATTTAAACTTCTTCACAATGTTCATCAAACGCTTGCTGTAATTTAGAGATAACCTGCATCACGTCGTGTCCTTCAATTTCATGTCGATGTACCATTGCCACAAGATTTCCATCCTTCATTAAAGCAAAAGAAGGTGATGACGGCGGTTGTCCTACGAAATATTCACGAGCACGAGCAGTAGCCTCTTTATCTTGCCCAGCAAATACTGTCACAAGATGATCAGGCCGTTTATCATAATGTAAAGCATGACTAGCCGCAGGGCGTGCTAATCCACCTGCACAACCACAGACAGAATTAATCATCACAAGTGTTGTGCCCTTCTTTGTTAGAGCTTCATCAACCTGCTCCGGTGTTTCAAGCTGCGTGTATCCTGCTTTGACCATATCTTCTCTTGCTTGCACAACAACATCATTCATAAAAAGATTAAAGTTCATTTCCATTTGAAAACCTCCTAAAAGTGCAATAAAACCTACTATATATAATAGCAACAAGAATCCCTTATATACAAATTAAAAACCTTAAAAAATCAGGGTCTTGTTGGCAAGCATCCTATTGTCATGTAAAATGCAGGTTATATACTTATTAAATATAGGAGAGCAATTATGTTTAAAATTGGATATCGTACGATAAAAACAGCCATTGGTGCTGCGCTTGCAATATATATTGCTTCATTGCTTCAGTTAGATAATTTCACTTCAGCAGGTATTTTAACTATTTTGTGTATTGGCGTTACAAGAAAACGTTCATTAATGAGTTCTTGGACAAGGTTTTTAACGTGTATGATTGCAATTGTATTTACATTTGTTTTTTTTAATGTGTTAGGCTATACTCCGTTAGCTATTGGTATGTTGTTGTTATTTTTCATACCGACAACTGTCCAGTTTAAACTTTCTGAAGGAATTGTGACAAGCACAGTCATTATTATGCATATGTATGCTGCTAAAACATTCGCTTGGTCCTTTATTCTTAATGAGTTAGCTATCATCGTAATTGGAATCGGCGTAGCTCTTGTTATGAATTTATATATGCCAAGTATGGAACGAGATTTAAAGAAGCTTCAGCAGCAACTAGAAAACAATTTTAAATTAATATTTACTGAAATGGTATCCTTCTTAAGAGATGGAAAAAGCGATTGGGTAGGAAGTGAAATAACGGAAACGGACGAGCTCCTTCAAAAAGCGAAAAGCATGGCATTGCTTGAGGTAGAAAACAACGTCCTTCGAGATGAGGATACATATTATTATTATTTTAAAATGCGGGAAAAACAATTTGATTCTATGATGCGTATGCTACCGATGATCACGACAATTCAAAGTACATATGAACAAGGAAAAATGATTGCTGACTTTATTGAAGAAGTTAGTGATTTTATTCATCCTGGTAATACTGCAAATGAGTTTCTTACTCAACTTCATGAATTACAAGATTCTTTTAAAAATATGCCATTACCAAAAACACGTGATGAGTTCGAAACAAGAGCAAATTTGTTTCAATTCTTAAAAGAAATGGAAGATTATTTACTGATAAAAAGAAGATTTCATCCGAATGTATTAGATAAGAAGGCAAAACGTAAGCTAAAAGAAAAAAGTGCATAAAGGTGATTAAATGAAGCTTATTGTTATGTTAGCCTTGGTATTTTCCCCTATTTGGCCATTAGGTGTAAACCCTATTATAGGTGACCCGTTTATAATTATTAATAAAAAAACAAACGAGCTTACGTATATTGATGATGCAACTATTCAAGGGACGTACATTGTTGCAACAGGTGTGACAAACGACTTAACACCTGAAGGATTGTTTACTGTGACTGTCAAAGCGAAGGACCCATACTATCGTAAAAAAGATATTCCTGGTGGTTCTCCAGATAATCCACTTGGTACAAGGTGGATTGGATTTGATGCAGACAATACAGATGGTAGAATTTTTGGGATACATGGAACAAACAACCCTGACAGTATTGGTAAATATGTATCTAATGGTTGCGTAAGAATGAATAACAACGAGGTGGAGGCATTGTTTAATTCCATCCCATTAGGCACGAGAATTCTTATTGTAAATACTGATAAAAGCTTTGCACAATTGGGTAAAGAATATAGAGCATTACCATAAAACTCTAAATATGGGATTTATTGGAATTTCATGTGATTGATTATGGATCCGGGTGTAAGGTTCAATAATCCAACATCCGGAGAAAGGATACATAGTAGCTGTACCTTCAAAAAAATACAGGTGCTTTCAACATAATGAAAGCTGTTGAGGACTACCTTGGATTATGTGACGAGTAAAATTGAAATAATAAGGAGCTTGGGCGTTAACC
This sequence comes from Bacillus sp. HMF5848, assembly GCF_003944835.1. Taxonomy (GTDB): domain Bacteria; phylum Bacillota; class Bacilli; order Bacillales; family HMF5848; genus HMF5848. The sequence goes on along the minus strand of NZ_RWIV01000001.1, from coordinate 2,770,636 downwards.
CAAGCTCCTTTTATCAAAGTTGAAATTATTTATAGTCACTAAGTGGCTTAAAACCACATGCTCGCCCCTGCTAATATAGTTGTTAAAAGCATGGTTGCTAGCATTAAATAAACGATAAATTTTTGTGCTTTACGGGACATGTGTTCTTCCCTCCTATTGCTAGATTCTCTTTTTCTATTTTACTTGTCTTTCGTCTTTTAGACAAGCATGAAATCTTGTCTAAATTTGAAACGTTAAAGGAAAAAGAAGGATTTTTTTTTATGTTCACGAATATATAAGCTATGTGAAGGCTTTCTCAATATTCAAGAATTCTAAAAAAATGAAAGCAGTTTCACAAAACCTTTGGTTTGTCATGCTTGATGAGGGAGGATAACAAAATGATTGAGAAGATTGATCACATTGGTATTGCTGTAAAGTCTCTCGAGTTGTCGCTGCCATTTTATGTTGATGTATTAGGGTTAGAGCTTGAAGGAATTGAGCAAGTTGATTCAGAAAGAGTCAAAGTAGCATTTGTAAAGATTGGTCAATCACGTTTGGAACTTCTTGAACCTACATCATCGGACAGTCCAATTGCAACGTTTATTGAGAAGCGCGGAGAAGGAATCCACCATGTTGCTTTAGGTGTAACGTCCATTGAAGAACGATTAGAGGAACTAAAAACAAAGGGGATTAGATTAATTCACGAAAAACCAAAGATAGGTGCTCATGAAGCGAAAATTGCATTTTTGCACCCTAAGTCAACGGGTAGTGTATTGCTAGAGCTTTGTGAGAAACCAAACAAAGGGGTGTAATGACCATGCCAGATATTTATGACAAGCTTAATGAGTTGTATGATAAACGGCGGGAAATAGAGTTGGGCGGTGGAGATAAGCGGATTGATAAACAGCATGCGAAAGGTAAACTAACAGCTAGAGAACGTATTGAATTACTTGTAGATAAAGGCTCATTTGTTGAATTAGATCCGTTTATTGAGCATCGTTGTGTAGACTTTGGTTTGCAAGGTCATGCTGGTCCTGGAGATGGTGTTGTAACAGGCTACGGAAAAGTAAACGGTCGTCCAATCTATTTATTTTCACAGGATTTTACAGTGTTCGGTGGAGCATTAGGGGAAATGCACGCAAAGAAAATTGCAAATGTTATGGATTTAGCTGTAAAAAATGGTGCTCCTGTCATTGGTTTAAATGATTCTGGAGGAGCTAGAATTCAAGAGGGCGTTATGTCACTTGATGGATATGGTACTATCTTTTACAGAAATGCTATATATTCAGGAGTTATTCCGCAAATCTCTGTTATTATGGGCCCATGTGCAGGTGGAGCTGTCTATTCACCAGCCATAACAGATTTTGTATTTATGGTTGAAAAAACGAGCCAAATGTTTATAACAGGTCCGAAAGTTATAGAAACAGTTACAGGGGAGAAAATCAGTTCAGAGGACCTCGGCGGTGCAAAAGTACATAACTCAATAAGCGGAAACGCACATTTCTCAGGTGCAACGGAAGAAGAAGTATTAGCGAAGGTTCGCTTACTACTTAGTTATTTACCACAAAATAATGAAGAGCTTCCACCTATGCAGCAGACTGCTGAAGAGGATGATTATCGACCAGACCTAACTGATATTGTGCCATTTGATGCTGTTCGTCCATATGATGTTCGTCTAGTTGTGGAACAGGTAGTAGATGAAGGGTCGTTCTTAGAAATTCAGAAGGATTTTGCTAAAAATATTGTAATAGGTTTGGCTCGTATTAAAGGAGAAGTAGTCGGTCTTGTATGTAATCAGCCTAAATTTATGGCCGGTGGTCTAGATATAGACTCTTCAGATAAAGCAGCTCGCTTTATTCGCTTCTGTGATTGCTTTCATATTCCTATTATTACGTTTGAAGATGTTACTGGGTTCTTCCCAGGTGTAAAACAGGAGCATGGTGGAATTATAAGACATGGTGCGAAAATATTATATGCGTATTCAGAAGCTACGGTACCTAAAATGACGGTTATTTTACGTAAAGCGTTCGGTGGCGCTTATGTGGCATTAAACAGTAAATCTATTGGTGCAGATATCGTGTTTGCATGGCCAAACGCAGAAATTGCTGTTATGGGCCCGCAAGGAGCTGCCAATATAATATTCGCTCATGATATTGAAAATAGTGATAATCCGGAAGTAACGCGTGCAGAAAAAATTGAAGAATATCGCCATAAGTTTGCTAACCCATATGTTGCTGCAAGCCGTGGTATGGTAGACGACGTAATAGATCCACGAGAAACAAGAATAAAGCTTATAACAGCGCTTGAAATTATGCGCAATAAAAAAGAAGAGCGTCCACTGAAAAAGCACGGCAATATTCCTTTATAATAATAGATATTAGTGGTCGAGAAGCTACTTTTAGCTTCCGACCTTTTTATATTGTCTTGTATGGGAAAGCATATATCAAATTTCTAATTCGTAAAACGAAACAGTTTCCATCAACAGTTACAAAGGGTATACTAATGATGAGATTTAAACAGGGAGGCCATACATATATGATTCAACAAGAACGTTTATTACAAGAGTTTCTTGAATTAGTACAAGTTGATTCTGAAACAAAGTTTGAAGCAGAAATTGCAAAGGTTTTAAAAGAAAAATTCATGGCGCTTGGAGTGGATGTGTTTGAAGATGACACAACGTCACAAACAGGTCATGGTGCTGGAAACTTAATTTGTAATTTGAAGGGAACAAAACAGGGTGTAGATACAATTTACTTTACATCGCATATGGACACGGTTGTTCCTGGTAAAAATATTAAGCCTACTGTAGAAGATGGTTATGTAGTGACAGATGGTACTACCATTTTAGGTGCAGATGATAAAGCGGGACTGGCAGTAATGCTAGAGGTTATCCGTGTCCTAAAGGAACAAAACATAGAGCATGGGGATATACAATTTATTATAACGGTTGGGGAAGAATCCGGTTTAGTAGGTGCCAAAGCATTGGATCCAAGTTTGGTAACAGCCAAGTTTGGTTATGCATTAGATAGTGATGGACAGGTAGGAAATATAGTGGTGGCAGCACCTACTCAAGCAAAAATTAAAGCTACAATTCAAGGGAAAACAGCTCATGCCGGTGTTGCTCCTGAGAAGGGTGTATCTGCCATTACGATTGCTGCCAAAGCCATTGCTAAAATGCCTCTAGGTCGGATTGACAAAGAAACGACCGCAAACATTGGACGTTTCGAAGGAGGCACACAAACAAATATCGTGTGTGACCACGTAGATATTTTAGCGGAAGCGCGGTCACTAGTTCCTGAAAAAATGGAAGCACAAGTCGCGAAGATGAAAGAAGCGTTTGAAACAGTAGCTGCTGATATGGGTGGTAAAGCAGACGTAATTATTGATGTTATGTATCCTGGCTTCAAATATGGCGAAGGAGACCATGTTGTGGAAGTTGCAAGAAAGGCAGCAGGCAAAATTGGAAGACCATGTGAACTATTGCATAGTGGGGGAGGAAGCGATGCCAACGTAATAGCTGGTTTTGGCATCCCTACGGTAAACTTAGCAGTGGGATATGAAGAGATTCATACGAAAAGTGAAAGAATGCCTGTAGGGGAGCTTGTAAAGCTTGCTGAGATGGTAGTCGCTATAGTAGAAGAAGTAGCGAAATAAATCCTTTATGGATAGATAAGTGTACACTAAAGCTAGTGTGCACTTTTTTTGACGTAAAAGTATAAGTTTTTAAGCTAGATTAGTGTCTAGCTCCTTGAAGTCGTCTTCAGTTGCTCACTTTGGAGGAAAGACCTTCCTGTGGGTTCGTTACGTCTTAAGCATATCGGGGCTGAGCAAGGCGCTTGCGCTTTTTATTGAATAAGAAATCATTCCTAACTTGTTGCCCGATTTTATAAATCTTAATTTTATAAGAAAAAATATGATAAAATATTTGTAGAAATTAGTTGATACATGCCGAAAGAGTAAAGGGAGAGTTGATAGTTATGAAAATGGTAGTATTCCAAACAGGACGAGAAGAATACGGTGTGCCAGTACAGCATGTTGTGTCTATAGAGAAATGGGTCGAGGCGACGGTCATTCCACATATGCCTTCTTATATGATGGGTGTTGCAAAAATACGTGGAGAACTTGTTCCAATATTAGACTCAGGTTTAATTTTTTTCAATAAACGCATAGAAAAGTCTGAAAAAGTGAAAGTATTAGTAATGCAAGTAGAAGGTTTTTCATTTGGCGTATTAGTTGATGATGCTAAAGAAATCTTAGATGTAGAAGAAGATAGTATTAAGCAAGTCAATGTACTAGCCTTCCAAACATCGTCATACTTCTCTGGTGTTGTTAATTTACCTGAGAGGCTAATAACGCTAGTGGAGCCAGCTAAGCTATATGCTAAGCTTGACGAATTAGAAGAGGTACGTAATCAAATCGCGACTCAGTAAGCCTAATATGGAGGCGATATAGTGAGTATCGTTATATTTCATATAGATATGAACAGTTTCTATGCTTCTGTTGAGATGGCATGTGACCCTACGCTGAAAGGCAAACCGCTTGCAATTGCTGGAAACCCAGAAGAACGAAGAGGTATTATTGTGACGTGTAGCTATGAGGCTAGGAAACACGGTGTCAAAACAACGATGCCGTTATGGGAAGCGAAAAAGCTATGTCCAGACTTGATTATCCGTAAACCTAATTTTGAGCGCTATCGTCATGCATCTAAAGCTATGTTCGAGCTATTACGTGAGTATACAGAGTTAGTGGAGCCTGTGTCCATAGATGAAGGTTATGTTGATGTGACTGAGCTAGCAAAAAAAATACATCCACTACAGCTAGCACACACAATACAAAATAGACTATTAGCAGATATGCAACTACCTTGTAGTATAGGGATCGCCCCTAATAAATTTCTTGCGAAAATGGCATCAAACATGAAAAAGCCACTAGGCATTACCGTGCTTCGCAAGCGTGATATGTCAAAGATTTTATGGCCGCTTCCTATAGAAGATATGCATGGAGTAGGTGAAAAAACAGCAATCAAACTTAAAACAATAGGTGTTACTACCATTGGAGATTTACCAAGTATCGAGGATATCCAAATGAAGCTCTTACTAGGGATAAACGGTATTCGCTTGAAAGAAAGAGCCATGGGTATCGATAATAGAGCAGTCGATCCGGATGCCATATATGATTTTAAAAGTATTGGTAATTCTACAACACTATCAAATGATACGACTGACGAAAAACAACTGCAAAATGTAATTCGAAAACTGGCTCAATCTGTGTCTAATCGTATGCACAATAAGCATGTTCTATCCAAGAATGTGCAAGTTACAATACGCTATGCGTCTAGACAAACAATCACAAGAAGTCGGAAACTGGATAATCCAATTATGACCACAGAAGCGGTTTTTGACGAAGCATATCGGTTATTTCAACAAAATTGGAATGGCGACGCAGTGCGCCTATTAGGAGTAACCGCACAAGATCTATTAGAGAAGCAAGAAGCTTATAAGCAACTAGATATTTTCTCCTATGAAAAAGATGTAAAAGACGAACCGATCATATCTGCTATGTCTAGAATTAATAAAAAGTATGGCGCGAATGCTATAAAAAAAGGATTTGACAAGAAACCCTCTGCCAAACATACGTCTGACATTATGAACGAGACA